>NZ_FUWM01000012.1 GCF_900167185.1 Selenihalanaerobacter shriftii | reverse complement strand
ATATGATTAATTTGTTGGCGCTTTTTTCAAGCGACAATTAATATGATAACACTTTTAAGAAGTCTTGTCAAGAACAAATTTGAAAAATCGAAAAAATAATTTGTCGTGTTTTTCAAGACAACGATTAATATTGTAACAAACAACTTGATGAATGTCAAGTAAGTTAACAACTCGTTTAAGCGACAATTAGTAGTGTAACAAATAACTCAAAGAGTGTCAAGTAAAACTTTTAAACAATTTGTTTGCAACATTTCTGCAAGCAAGACTTAATATATTAAATGTATATTTTATAATGTATCAAGTAAAGCTTGTCAAGAAAAATATCAATCTTTTGCGTTCACTTTTTTCAAGCGACAATTACTATCTTAACATCTCAAACAAATTATGTCAAGTAATAATTTCAAATAATAACTCAAAATTTGTCGTTTTTCTCAAGCGACAATTAATAGTATAACAAATCTTTTGCAGATAGTCAAGAAAAAAATTTTAATAAAAAGAACAGAAGTTATTAACTCCAAACTTGCAACTTCTGTTCCTTTTATTATATTTCTTCATTATTATTTTAGCTCTTCCTTTATTATTCCTCCACCTACTAGAACCTCATTATCATAGAAAACAACAGCTTGTCCTGGAGTAATTGCTCTTTGTTTATCAACAAACTCCACTTCAACCTTGTCTCCATCAATAGTACGTATCGTAGCCGGAGCCGGAGTAACATTATATCTAATCTTAACTTCTACTTCCATTGGTTCTTCTAATTCCGGAATAGAAACCCAATTAAGTCGGTGTGCAATTAGTTTATCACCAAATACATCTTCATTATCTCCTACAATTACTGCATTTTTCTCTGGTTCTAAGTCTACTACATATAATGGTTTATGATACGCTAATCCTAAACCCTTTCTTTGACCGATAGTGTAAAAAGGAATTCCATCATGCTCACCTAATTTATTTCCTTCTAAGTCAAGAATAGGGCCTGGTTTAGCTATTTCTGCATGTTCTTCTTGAATATAACGATTATAATCATCATCTGGGATAAAACAAATCTCCTGACTATCTGGTTTATCATGTACTGCTAAACCAAATTCTTTAGCTAACTTTCGAGTTTCTGATTTTGTAAATTCACCTAATGGCATTAAAGTATGAGCTAACTCTTTTTGATTCATTCCATATAAGGCATAAGTTTGGTCTTTATGTACATCTTTTGCTTTCTTTATTAAATGTCTACCTTCTTGATGATGTTCTATTGTAGCATAATGCCCAGTAGCCATATAATCTGCATCCAATTCCAAAGCTTTTTGTAAAAAAACTTTAGATTTTATCTCTTGGTTACACATAATACAAGGATTTGGTGTTCTAGCGTGAGCATACTCATCTACAAAATAATCTATTACTTTATCAGCAAATAACTCCTCAAAATTTACTACATAAAACGGAATGTCTAATTGATAAGCTACTTTTCTAGCATCCTCAACCGCTGATAATGAGCAACAACTACCATCATCATCTGATGATTGATCAGAAGGCCAAATCTGCATAGTAATTCCTACTACATCATATCCTCTATCTTTGAGTAAAGCAGCAGTTAATGAGCTATCTACTCCTCCACTCATAGCCACAACTACTCTTTTTTTAGTTGTCATATTTAAATCACCTTCTTTATATTTCAAAGACTGTTTTTTATGAGTGATGGTGGGATATATCCTCACAAGCATCGCAAATATTATTATTTTCAATACCTAAATAGTTATCAAGCGCCTTCTGTAAAGCATCGGCAGCTAAATTAGAACAATGCATCTTTTCTGGCGGTAATCCATCTAATGCTTCAGCCACTTTCTTATTAGTTAATTCTCTTGCTTCTTCAATTGTTTTCCCTTTTACCATTTCAGTAGCTATACTACTAGTTGCCACAGCTGCTCCACAACCAAAAGTTTTAAACTTAATATCTTGAATTGTATCATCTTCTACTTTAATATATATCTTCATTATATCTCCACAGGTTGGATTACCTACTTCACCAACTCCATCTGCATTTTCAAGCTCACCTACATTACGTGGGTTTTGAAAATGGTCCATCACTTTATCAGAATACATATCTATCAACTCCTTTTTATTCTTTCCTTAATAAACCTTATTATTCTAGCTATTTTGATCATATAACGGAGACATAGCTCTTAACTTGTCTACTACTTTTGGTAACTTTTCTAATACATAATCAATTTCTTCTTCAGTAGTATACTTCCCTAAAGTTAAACGTAAAGAACCATGCGCAATCTCATGCGGAATATCCATAGCTAGCAATACATGAGAAGGATCTAGAGAACCTGAAGTGCAAGCAGAACCACTAGATGCAGCAATTCCTTCTAAATCTAAATTTAATAATAATGATTCCCCTTCAATATACCGAATACTGAAATTAACATTATTAGGTAACCTTTTCGTTGGATGACCATTTAAAGTAACTTCATCAATCTTCTCTTTAATCCCCTTAATCAACTTACCTCTCAGTTTTGTTATCTTTTCTTGCTTCTCTTCTAATTCTTCTAAAGCAACCTTTGCTGCTTTACCTAACCCAACGATTGCTGGTACATTCTCAGTACTAGCTCTTCTTCCTCTCTCTTGAGCACCTCCATGCATAAATGGAGTAATTTTAGTCCCTTTCCTAATATAAAGTGCTCCTATCCCTTTTGGACCATTAAACTTATGAGCAGATAGTGATAATAGATCAGCATTTAATTCATTAACGTCTACAGAAATTGCACCTACAGCTTGGACAGCATCAGTATGAAAATATATATTATTCTCTTTAGCTATTTTTCCAATCTCTTTAATAGGCTGAATAGTTCCTACTTCATTATTAGCCATCATAACACTAATTAAGATGGTTTCATCAGTAATTGCTTTCTCTACATCTTTTTGATCAACCATTCCGTGCTCATCAACAGGTACATATGTAACCTCAAAATCATGGTATTCTTCTAAATATTCACACGGGTGTAAGACTGCATGATGTTCACAAGCAGATGTGATAATATGCTTACCTTCGTCTCTATGTTTCATGGCTATTCCTTTAATAGCTAAGTTATCAGCCTCTGTTCCACCACTTGTAAAAACAATTTCTGCAGAATCATCAGCATTGATTAAGTCTGCTACTTTTTCTCTTGCATCTTCAACTACATTTCTATTCTCTCTGCCAAAAGAATGTACACTAGAAGCATTACCAAACTTTTCTGTAAAGTATGGTTTCATAGCTTCTAAAACCTCAGGAGCAGTAGAAGTTGTGGCTGCATTATCTAAATATACACGCTTCATCTTAATAATTCCCCCTTTAGCATTTAAATATGGTATAAATAACCATGTTGTCCATCTTTCTGTTTAGCATTAATAGCTTCTTGGCGTAAATCTTCTAAACTTATGGAATCTAATACTTCATTAATACTCTCTTGTAAATCTTTCCAAATTAAACGAGTTATACAATCTTCTATGTTCTTGCAATTTTCATTACCATCATCAGCTACACAATCTGATGGTGCTATTGGCCCTTCCAAAACACGAATGATATCACCAATAGTGATTTTATCTGGTTTCTTAGCTAATAGATATCCACCATGTGCTCCCCGGACACTATTTACTAAACCAGCTTTACGAAGTGCAGCTATTAGTTGTTCTAAATAATTCTCTGAAATACCTTGTCTTTCAGCTATACTACGCAATGGAGTAGTACCTTCACCATAATGAAGGGCTAAATCAAACATAGCTCTAACCCCATAACGCCCTTTGGTAGATAGCTTCATTTGCTTCCTCCTCTTAATCCCAACCATTTTTGTAGGTTTTCTAGGATAATATTAACATAAGTATTTTAGTTTGTCAATATCTTTAAAGAAATAAAATTTTTAATATATTTTAAAGACTTATCATTTATGATATAGTTTAAATGAATTATTCAAATATATTTATCATCATCCATATTATTAACTCTTTTTTAAAATTTTATTTCTTTAATATAAAATTTAAAATAATTAATAAATAGCTTTAAGACACTAACAATCTGTTTGTGCTAGTGAATGCTTATTTGATAAGCTTCCTAGTAAATCCAATGATATGCTCAACATTGGTCCAATGCCTAGAGCAATACAGATTGTGCCAATTCCTACTGGACCTCCTAATAAATAACCAATTATTAGAGCACCTAATTCTAAACTACTTCTTATCCATTGTATATCTATATTAAATTTTTTAGTTAAAGCCATCATTAAACTATCTCTTGGTCCAGTACCACAATGGGCTGTTATATATACTGCTACTCCAAAACCAACAATGGCAATACCTCCTATTAAATAAATATACTGATAGATTATAGTTATTGGTTGAGGTATAATTGACATTATCAAATCAATCATAAAACCAACTAATAACATATTAATTATTGTCCCTGAGGTAGGTTTAATTCTAGCAATAAAAAAACTAAATAAGATGACAGCCAAACCAGTCAATTGACTAGCTTTACCAACAGTTAGCATATTAATATGTTTAGTTAAACTAATATGAAATACATCCCAAGGTGCTGCTCCTAAATCTGCTTTAATAGTTAATACTATTCCTATACTTACTATGATTAGCCCAATTATAAATTGTATCCATTTCTTTATCTGATTCATTATCTAAACTCCTCTCCTATCTCCCTAAAGCATGCTTCTCCTCTAGTAAGTTCCTTAATCCTAGCTTTAAATGCTGGTATATAACTTAATTTCATTGATGCTATAATTTCAACTCCCTCATTTGTATATTTAGTGCTATTTACTTCTCCTTGATGACCTTCTAAATCATTAATTACTTTTCCCATAGAATCATATGAAACAGAAATTCCAATATTTAAATAACGTTCTTTTTCTATAATTCCTGCAACTTTAATTGCCTCTCTGGCGCACTTACCATAAGCTCGGATTAGTCCGCCGATTCCATGCTTTATTCCTCCAAAATAGCGAGTAACTACAATTACAGTATTAGTTACATCCTCTCCTTCAATTGCTTGTAAAACTGGGGGGCCTGATGAACCGGCAGGCTCACCATCATCATTAGTTCTCTTAACTGCACTATCTCCTAGCCCAACTTTAAAAGCATAAACATTATGAGTAGCATCTGCAAACTCTTCTGATATTCTATCAATAAATTTCTCAGCCTCTTCTACTGATTGTATATTAGCTGCTGAAGCAATAAATTTACAATTCTTAATCGTTAATTGAACTCGGTAATCATCTGCTACAGTTTTATATTTATTACTCATCTCTTTCACCTCATTTACGTATACTACTCATTTACTAATCTATTTATCTCTTTGTTTTAATTTACCTAATAATTCTTTAACTTCTTCTTCATATCCTTGATTACTAGGATTATAAAATCCTTCTCCAACTAAGTCATCTGGTAAGTACTGTTGTTTAACATAATGGTTTTGATAATTATGAGGATATAAATATCCTCTTCCATGACCTAATTTTTTAGCTCCTTTATAATGAGAATCTTTAAGATGATTCGGAACTCCTGATGTCCTTCGATTGCGGACAACTGCAATTGCATTATCTATCCCTTTAATAATAGCATTGCTTTTAGGTGCTGTAGCTATATATACTGCTGCTTCTGCTAACGGAATCCTAGCTTCCGGTAAACCTACATATTCCACTGCCTGTGCTGCTGCATTTGCTATTACTAAAGCTTGTGGATCAGCATTACCAACATCTTCAGCAGCATGTACTATAATTCTACGGGCAATGAATCTAGGGTCCTCTCCTGCCTCTAACATTTTAGCCAACCAGTATAAAGTGGCATCAGGAGCGGAACCCCGCATACTCTTAATAAAAGCTGACACAGTGTCATAATGATTATCCCCTGCTTTATCATAATTTAAAGCACGTTGTTGAATTGATTCTTCAGCTACTTCTAAAGTTATTTCTTTAACCCCTTTATCGTTCTTAGGAGTAGTCAAAACTGCTAATTCCAAAGCATTCAACGCAGACCTAGCATCTCCATTAGCTATATCTACAATATGTTCTAAAGCTTCCGATTTTAAATCAACATCATATTCCCCTAATCCTCTTTGGGAATCCTGCAAAGTATTTAGTAGTATCTGCTTTAAATCTTCTGCTTTAAGCAATTCTAATTTAAAAACTCTAGATCTAGATACTAAAGGGGAATTCACTTCAAAATAAGGATTTTCAGTGGTAGCTCCAATTAAAATAATTGTTCCTTTTTCAACTGCAGGTAATAAAGCATCTTGTTGTGATTTATTAAACCGATGAATCTCATCAATAAATAAGATAGTCTTCTGTTGATACATACCTTTTCGATCTTTAGCAGCCTTGAGCACTTGTCTAATATCCTTAACCCCTGAAGTAACGGCATTTAGTTTTGCAAATTCAGAACTAGTGGTATTAGCTATAATCATAGCTAGGGTTGTCTTCCCAGTACCAGGAGGACCATATAAAATTAAAGATTGCAAACGATCAGCTTGAATAGCTCTGCGTAATAGCTTCCCTTCTCCTACAATCCTTTCTTGTCCAATAAACTCATTTAAATTGCGTGGTCTCATTCTTTCGGCTAAAGGAGCTGAGTTACTTGTTTCATTTTCTACATTATGAGTAAATAAATCCATAATCTCACCCTTTTTAATAAATAATCGTACCGGTAAGTCCGGCTAAAATAAAAGAAAAACTTAGCTATAATCAAAATTATAACTAAGGCAGGAGGACCTCCTACAAATTCATTACATATATAGTAACATATTTAACCATACCATGACAAGTTAACGTAAAAAAGAGTAATTAATTATTAACCACTCTTTTTTCTGTCACCACTTTATCAACCGGCAAATCATATTCTCCTATAATTACATCATCTATAATTTGAATTTCAAAAGCTAATGCAATTCTACTTGCCTCTGGAGATACTTTCGCAGCAAATCTATCATAATATCCTCCACCATAGCCTAAGCGATTACAGTCTTCATCAAAAGCCACTCCAGGGACTATTGCCAAATCTAATTCTTCATAATCAACTGGTCTAATATATTCTTCTTTTGGCTCTAAAATACCATATGTACCTTCTTCTAATTCTTGGTCATAATTTTTTAATTCTGATAATAATAATGACCTATCCTCTACTTGACTAATAGGTATTAGGACTCGTTTATCTAACTTTAACGCTTCTTTAATCATAAATT
Source organism: Selenihalanaerobacter shriftii (assembly GCF_900167185.1). NCBI lineage: Bacteria > Bacillati > Bacillota > Clostridia > Halanaerobiales > Halobacteroidaceae > Selenihalanaerobacter > Selenihalanaerobacter shriftii. The sequence continues at coordinate 87,227 of NZ_FUWM01000012.1, read as the reverse complement.
CAGTTTTAACTTCATTTCTAAAATCTACATAAAACATAATCACCTCTGCTGACTCAAACTCCTCTAATTCAAACAACTTCTTCTTTATTTCCATACTCTTCTTTAATAATTCACCATCATTCAATCGCTGCCGATAATCTAACACCATTTTTCTTTGATCCTGTTTAGCATTTTTTATTTCTCTGTTAGCCATTATTTCTCCACCCCACTCATTCCATATTTGGAAAAGTATTCTATATTAATCATATCAAATTAAGAAATAGATTGTCAACATAAAAAAAGCTCAGTTCCCTAATAAAGAGAACTGAGCTTTAAAAATAAAGTGTCCCACCATGCCGTATAGGTAGTCAGTATTTTGCTCCCTATCTTCTAAGTGGGTGCCCTCCCACCTGATTTGTATGTCCACTCAATGGAGGCTTATACGCCACAGATGGAGACCAGGCTCCCTGTGTAATGTGTGTTGGGCAAAATATGAACCATACACGCACACAGCAGAACAATATTTATTTGCCTCACTTAACTTAACTAAATGATATCATAATTAATTTTAAATTGCAAATACCAAAAATTTCATTATCCTCTTAACTGTATCATAACCATTCCTCAATTTGCATATTCATTTATTAAGAGACTTATATAAAGGAGGAAACACCTTGGAATTACAACCACTTTCAACCGTCCTTGTACTTTCAGTTCTTGTAGAAATGGTTACTAATACAATTAAATCTATTTTATCAATTCGTGGTAATAAGAGTAGGATTATAGCAATAATTGTAGGAGTAGTACTATGTTTATCAACCCAAATCGGTATTCTACATAAATTAAATATAGCTATCTATTATGACTTCATAGATTATTTATTAACCGGTATTATTATATCTAGAGGCTCTCATGCAATCCATGATATTTCTTCTATGTTTAAGAATAACAAGAGTAGTTAATTGTAATTAGTGGCTAGCAACTAATTATTAGTCACTAGCCACCTTTTATTATTTATTAATCAATGTCTATTTCTAAATTTTCAATTTCTAAATGTAATTCTTCTAATTGACTTTTTTCTACTTTTGATGGTGCCTCTGTTAATAAACAAGTAGCATTTTGCGTCTTAGGGAAGGCAATAACATCTCGAATTGTCTCTAGACCACCTAATAACATCACTAATCTATCTAACCCAAACGCAATTCCACCATGAGGTGGTGTCCCATATTCAAAAGCATCTAATAAAAAGCCAAATTTGTCATTAATTTCTTCTTCTTCTAAACTAAGAATCTCAAAGATTTTTTGTTGTAAATCTCGATTATGGATTCTAATACTTCCACCACCGATTTCAATTCCATTCAGAACTAAGTCATATGCCTTTGCTTTTACTTTAACTGGGTCATCATCTAATAGGTCAACATCTTCATCCTGAGGAGCTGTAAATGGATGATGTAACGAAACTAATTTACCTTCAGCTTCATCAAATAATGGGAAATCAGTTATCCAGACAAAATTAAACTCATCTTGATCAATAAGATCTAACCTACTAGCTAACTTTTGTCTTAAGTTACCTAATGCAGCAGCTACTACCTTAGGTTTATCAGCTACAAACAATAGTAAATCCCCTTCTTTTGCATCCATCTTATCTATAATATTATCTAATTCTTCATCACTTAAGAATTTACTAATTGGTGAACTGATCCCATCTTCTCTTAAGGCAATCCAGGCTAATCCTTTAGCACCATAGATTCCCACATAGTCTGTCAGTTCATCCATATCCTTACGAGAAAAACTAGCACATCCCTTAGCATTAATACCTTTTACTTCTCCCCCACTGGCAACAGTACCACTAAAGACATTAAATTCAGCATCTTTTACTACTTCTGAAATATCAACTAATTCTAAATCAAATCTTAAGTCTGGTCGGTCACTTCCATATCGACTCATAGCTTCTTGATAGCTCATTCTTTGAAATTCTGTTGGCGCTTCTAAACCGGCTGTATCAAAAATTTCCTCCATCATACCTTCTACTAACGATATAATATCTTCTTCATTTACAAAAGACATCTCCATATCTATTTGAGTAAATTCTGGCTGTCTATCAGCTCTTAGATCTTCATCTCTAAAACATCTAACTATTTGATAATAACGATCCATACCTGAAACCATCAATAACTGTTTAAATAGCTGTGGAGACTGTGGTAAAGCATAAAATTTACCAGCATTAACTCGACTAGGTACTAAATAATCTCTAGCCCCTTCTGGAGTACTCCTCGTTAACATTGGTGTTTCAACTTCTAAAAAGTTATAATCATCTAAGTAATTTCTAACTGCTTTTTTAACATTATGACGTAAAACTATGTTTTCTTGCATATCAGATCTACGTAAATCTAAATATCTATATTTTAATCTTAAATCTTCTCCAGCATCACATTCTTCACTGATCTGTAAAGGTGGAGTCTCAGCTGAATCTAATACTCGCAATTCATTAACATTAATCTCTACCTCTCCTGTAGCTAAATCAGAATTAATAGTACCTTCCGGCCTAGCAATCACTTCACCAGTAATTGCAATTACATATTCTTTTCGTAAATCTTCAGCCTTCTTAAACGCCTCTTGACTCTCTTCAGGGTTAAAAACCACTTGTACTAAACCAAATCGATCTCGCAAATCAGCAAATATTAACCCTCCATGATCTCGACGACGTTGTACCCAACCCATTAAAGTTACTTCTTCCCCAACATGTTTTTTCCTTAAATCACCACAATAATAACTTCTTTCTAAACCATTAATAGTTGCCATCCTCAAAATTACCTCCTAGCCTATTCTACTCTTTCTTTAATCTCATTAACTAAATTATCTAACTCAATTTCTATTTGCTCACCTGTTTCCATTTCTCTAATAGTTGCTACCCTTTTATTTAACTCATCTCCACCTATAATTATACTATACTGGGCATTATTCCGATCAGCACATTTCATCTGACCTTTTACACTTCTTCCTAAATAATCCATCTCTACTCTTAAACCAGCTTCCCTAAGTTGATATAAATACTTAAATGCTGCTTCTTTAGCAGGCTGTCCAATAGTAGTAATAAATAAATCAAGATCTGTTGTTAATGGTAACTCTATATCTTGTTCTTCTAATGCTAGAATAATTCGTTCCATTCCCATAGCAAAACCGATCCCTGGAATTTCACGACCTCCTATTTCTTCAGCTAAGCCATCATAACGACCTCCACCAAAGATAGTATCCTGGGCTCCTAAGCCAGTATATATAATCTCAAAAGCCGTTTTAGTATAATAATCTAACCCTCTCACTAAATCAGGATCTAGAATATAATCAATCTCTAATTTATCTAAATAGTTCTTCACCATCTCAAAGTGCTCAGTACATTCTTCACATAAAGAATCATAAATTTCTGGAGCATCTACTGTATATTCTTGACACTTTTCATTCTTGCAATCTAAAATTCTTAACGGATTACGTTCATATCGTGACTGACAATCTGAACATAACTCTTCTAAATCAGGAGAAAAATGTTCTACTAAGGCCTCTCTATATTCCTCTCTACATTCTGGACAGCCAACACTATTTAAATGTACTTCTAAATCAGATAAACCTAACTCAGTTAATATCTGTAGTCCTAAAGTAATAACCTCAGCATCAATAGCAGGATTGTCGGTTCCTAATACTTCAGCTCCTAATTGATGAAATTGACGATAACGACCTGATTGTGGTCGTTCATATCTAAACATAGGCCCGAAATAAAAGTACTTAGTTGGCTGAGCCTGACCATAAATCTTATGTTCTAAAAATGATCTAACTACTGATGCAGTACCTTCGGGACGAAGTGTAATACTTCGTCCTCCTTTATCATTGAAGGTATACATCTCTTTTTCTACAATATCTGTAGTTTCACCTATTCCTCTTTGAAAAAGATTAGTCTTTTCAAAAATTGGTGTTCTAATCTCTTGATAATTATATCTTTTAAATATATCTTGAGCAATTTTTTCTACAAATTGCCATTTAAGACTCTCTTCTGGCAAAATATCATTAGTTCCTCGTGGTCTCTTAATACTCATCTTATAAACCTCCCAATTAGGCTACCTATTTCTTCTTTATTTCTTATTACTCATCTAGTTTTATATTCTTATTCATTTCTTTTTGTTGAGCTTTGGCTTTCTTTTGCTTTTCAGCTAACTTCTTTTGAATTTCTCTAACTTTTTTCATCTCTTCCTTAGCTTTCTCTTCATAACCCATTTTTTTATAAAATCCTTGTAGGCGATAATGAGCTATTAAGTTATCTCCAGCTAATTCAGAAGCTTTATTAAATTCATTAACAGCTTTTTCTTTCTTACTTGTCTGATAATAATATTTACCAAGAGCAAACCTTAATTCTAAATTCTTAGGATCTTTATTTAAAGCTTTTTTATAAGTTTTAAGAGCTGTTTCATTATTATTTTGCTTTTGATAAACTTGAGCTAAATTAATATATAAATAAGTCGCATTAGGAGACAGTTCTAAAGCCTGCTTATATTCTGATGCCGCTTTATCTAAATTATCTTTTTGAGCTGCCCTAAATGCTCTTAATTCAACTGAATTAACCTTAATGTTAACTTCTTTTTTATACTTATTTAGTGCCTTACCTAAAGCCTGATTAGCTTTCTGTTTTTGTAAATTAGCCTTCAATTTAGCTTTATTTTTTTCAAATTCTTTACCTAGCTTCTCTTGACCTTTAGCCTTCTTATATGCTTCTTTTACTTCTTTATTTGTTACTTTAACTCCTGACTGTAACTTATTAACTATTTTTTGTAATAATTTTTGTTCTCTTAATCTTGTTTTTAAATCAGCTTTAACTCCAGATAAAGTTAAACCTCTATCAACTAATATTTTTTCAAATTCTTTTTTAGACTTAGCGTAATTATTAATTAAAGTATCTAATTGTTTTTGAACTTCTTTGTCTGTAACTTCTACTTTTAAGTTATCTTCTTTAGCTTTTTGTAATAATAACTCTTGATTAATTAATTGATCTAAAACCTTATTCTTTAAAGCTAAAATTTGATTACCACTAATTTGCCCTCCATATTGTCGCTTCATGGTCTGTAAAATTTGCATATAATCTGTATAAGAAATCTGCTTTCCATTCACTATGGCAATACTCTGTTTGCCAGGTTGTACCTGAGCAGTTTGTCTCTTTTGAGATGCACTAGACGATTTATTAAATAAACCACTTACTCCTACTAATACCCCACCAGCAACAAAGGCGACAACCACTATATAGACTAAGATTCGCGAATTATTTCTTAAAGAATCAAAAAGCATTGATTTATCCTCCTTCTAATTAATAAAATCAAATAATATTCAACTAACTTTACCATCACATTGTAACTTATCTGAATAGAGATGTCAACCTTTGTAATTTGCTAGCAGTTCGCTCTTTAACTTGATCAATATATATTTTAGGATCTTTAGGATTAGGTAGTCTATCTAGTCTCCAATTATTAGGTTTAACTAACTTAGTCATTGCTCCGCCACCTAATCCAATTACTGTAGCTCTCTCTTCCATCATAATAATGTTATAAATAGATTCTAAACCAGTTTTAGCATAACCTATATTCTCTAAATTACCTAAAATATACTTCTGCCGATACATATAGTATGGTTCCATATTTAATTTGGCAGCTAACTGCTGAGAGATACCTAGCATATCATTAACTTCATTTTCGCTAGGAAAATCAATTTTAGCTATGCTTTTTTTCCATTTTGAGGCTCTCTTAATTGCCATGGTATGAACTGTTAAACTATCTGGTTTTAATTTTTCAATTTCTAAAGCAGTTCTTTGGAAATCTTCTTTAGTCTCGCCGGGTAATCCAATAATTAAATCCATATTAATATTTTCAAATCCAACTTTTCTAGCTAAATTAAAAGCTTCTTGCACCTTTTGTACTGTATGTGCTCTTCCTATTCTTTTCAAAGTCATTTGATTCATAGTTTGTGGATTAATACTAATCCTATCTACTTGATATTCTTTTAATAATTCTAATTTCCCCTTAGTAATTGTATCTGCTCTTCCGGCTTCTACATTGAATTCTTGCACACCTAAATCCCATAGCTTATCTTTAACCAAATCTAATAATTCCTCTAGTTGACCTTTACTTAAAATAGTAGGAGTGCCACCACCAAAATAAATAGTCTTAACTTGAATTTCATTTTCAATTATCCAATTACCTATCTCTTCAATCTCATATTTTAAACTATCAAGAAAAGGTCGTAAATATTTAGCATTCTGATCTAACCCATAACTAGGAAATGAACAGTATCCACAACATGATGGGCAAAAAGGAATTCCTATATAGATATTCACCATTTTTTTAGCTTCTTGGAATGTAGGTAAATACTCACGCTCTCGTTTAACTATCTTAACTAATAATTCTGCTTTTTTTCTTTTAACTCCGTAATTATTTGTTAAATTTTCCTTAACTTTAGAATAACTAAATCCTTTATCCAATAAAAAATGTCCAATTTTTGTTGGACGAACACCGATTAAAATCCCCCAGGGACTAAGTGGATAATCTAAATATTGAGTTAATAATTTATAAATATGTAATTTTACTTTATTCCTACATCGACGCCTAAGATCTACTTCTTCATATCTAGGATCTTGAATTTCTAAATCTTTTTCTTCTTTTTTTAAGATATATTCGTTACCTTTTAAATTCGTTTTAATTATAATCTGATTATTCTCTATCTCTAAATGATTCTTCACTACTATATCAGCTTCTTCATCTTGAACTACTTCTAATTCAGGTATTAATATCCTTAGCATTCCTTTTACAGATGAAAAATGATCTGATTTGTTTAATTCTAATTTGACTTTTAACTCTTTATCCTTTTTTAACATTAGCTTATCACTCTCTATAGATATGGATTAACTGATTTAATTTCTTCTAACATGCCATGAGGTCCATGACCAGGGTAAACTTCTAAATTTTCCTCAATAGTCAATATCTTTTCTTGAATTGACTTTTTGATTTGCTCCGTAGAAGCATTTGGTAAATCAGTTCTACCAATCCCCATAGTAAATATGGTATCACCACTAAATAACTTGCCATTCCCTTTTAAAAGTATTCCACCAGGAGTATGACCAGGAGTATGAATTACCTTTAAATTCCATTCGCCACATTTAATTTGATCACCTTCTGATAACAATCTATCAGCTTCCGGCCCCTCAATCGGAGTCGATTTATGATAAAAACTCAAATTATATTTAGAATTAGTTAAATATTCGGCATCAGCACTATGAATAAATAACTCTGCATCATTATTCTCTAGCAAAAATCCATTAGCCCCAATATGATCATGGTGACCATGAGTGTTAACTATATATTTAATTTTTAAATCATTTTTATCTAATATACTTAAAATCCTTTTTCCTTCAGCACCTGGGTCAATTACTATAGCTTGCCCCGTTTCTTCATCTCCTAAAATGTAACAATTAGTATCTAATTGACCAACTCCAAGTTCTTTTAAAATCATTTTCTTCCCTCCCTATTAAAACTCCTTATTACTATCTAACATTATAGTCACTGGTCCATCATTATTTAGTTTAACCTCCATCATCGCCCCAAATTCACCAGTCTCTACATTATTTAAAACATATTCTTCAACTGCTGCTACATATCTTTTATATAAATCTTTAGCCATTTTTGGAGGAGCTGCTTCTGTAAAATTAGGTCTCTTTCCCGTACGACAATCACCATATAATGTAAATTGAGGCACAATTAAAACCTCTAAATCTAAATCTCTAGCTGATAAGTCCATCTTACCCTCCTCGTTGGAAAAAATACGTAAGTTAACTGTCTTATCAGCTAAATAAGATATATCATCTTCATTATCTCCATCTCCTATTCCTAATAATACAAGTAAACCTTTTCCAATCTCTCCTATAACTTCTCCATCAACTTCTACTGATGCTTCATTAACACGTTGAATTATAGCTCGCATCCTTAATTCCTCCTTACTTTAATTAGGAGTTGCTCGTTGCACATCTAATACTCCTTCAATTCTCTCTATCTTGTTCATAATATCATTCATGTGCTCTAAACTACTAATCTGAAGCACAATCCGAATATGAGCTAAGCCATCCTTAGTTGTTTGAGCATTAATCGCTGTAATATTCAACTGAGCATTAGAAACAACCGTAGTTAAATCATTCAATAAAGAATGTTGATTTAAAGCATCAACCTCTATAGCTACTTCATAAGAAGCTTTTTGTTTAATATTCCATTCTACTTCTATTCTACGATCACTATCTTGCTCTAATAAGTTTTTAATATTTACACAGTCACTTCGATGTACAGATACTCCTCTTCCTCTAGTGATATAGCCAATAATATCATCACCAGGTACCGGATTACAACATTTTGAAATCCGTACTAGCAAGCCATCCATACCTTTAACTTTAACACCTTTATCAGCAGCACTTGTTCGTCGCGTTTTAGTTTGTTCTTTTAATTTCTTTAATACCTTTTCAGGCGATTTATCCTTTTCTTGGTCCTCTTTAGGTCTTAACTTCTTAATAACCTGGGAAACGCTAATTTTATTATAACCAATAGCTGCGTATAAATCTTTAGCGCTTGATCTACCTAGTTTTCTAGCTATTTTTTCTAATTTAGCTTCTTTCTCTGCTTCTTTTAATTTAATACTATACTTTCTAATCTTACTCTCTAAACTCTCTTTTCCTTTGTCAATCGCTTCTTCCTGTCGTTGTCTTTTAAACCAACGTTTAATCTTACTTTTTGCTTTAGAAGTCTTAACAAAATTTAACCAATCACGGCTCGGTCCATTACTATTCTTTGAAGTTAAAATTTCTAATATATCACCATTATCTAATTTATACTCTAAAGGAACTATCTTATCATTCACTTTAGCCCCTACACAAGTATGCCCTACATCAGTATGAATATTATAAGCAAAATCTACAGGTGTTGCATCTCGAGGTAAAGATATTACATCTCCTTTAGGAGTAAAAACAAAAACCTCATCTTCAAATAGATCTATCTTTAATGTCTCCATAAATTCAGTAGCATCCTGTAAATCTTTTTGCCATTCTAATAATTGTCTTAACCAAGAAATCTTTCGTTCAAACTCTTCATTATTTTGATTCCCTTCTTTATAACGCCAGTGAGCAGCAATACCATATTCAGCAGTTCTATGCATCTTCCAAGTTCTAATCTGAATTTCTAAAGGCTCTCCTTTAGGACCAATCACTGTAGTATGAAGTGATTGATACATATTTGATTTAGGCATTGCCACATAATCTTTAATCCTACCGGGAATAGGATTCCAAATTTCATGTATAATCCCTAAAACCTGATAGCATTCTTTGACCGTATTAACAATTACTCGTAAAGCTATTAAATCATAGATCTCTGAAAACTCTTTATTCTGTTTGACCATCTTTTGATAAATACTATATAAATGCTTAGGGCGTCCATAAATATGAGCATTAACTCCGGATCTTTCAAAACTTTCTCCCATCGTTTCGATACAAGTATCAATATACTCTTCTCTCTCTTTTCTATTTTGAGTTACTTTATTTCTTAATTCATTATACTTATTAGGCTCTAAATATTTAAAACTAAGATCTTCTAATTTCCATTTTAAACGAGATATTCCTAATCTATGAGCCAATGGAGCATAAATTTCTAAAGTCTCTGTAGCTTTACGCTGTTGCTTTTCTTTTGATAAATACTCTAATGTTCGCATATTATGTAATCTATCAGATAATTTAATTAAGATTACTCTAATATCCTTAGCCATAGCTAAAAACATCTTCCTTAAGCTTTCAGCTTGCTGTTCCTCTTTAGATTTAAAAGCAATTTTACTTAACTTTGTTACTCCATTAACTAATAATGTAATCTCTTCTCCAAATTTTTTGCGAAGCTGAGCAAAAGAAACTTCTGTATCCTCTACCACATCATGCAATAAAGCACCGGCAATAGAAATAACATCTAACTCTAACTCAGCCATGATTTTTGCTACTCCTAATGGGTGATTAACAAAAGGTTCACCCGAAACGCGATACTGTCCTTCATGAGCATCTTTAGCAAATTCATAAGCATTAGTAACTAGTTCTAAATTAGGATCATTAGTGTACCCTTTTATTTTGTCCAATAATTCATCTAGAGCCATTACTTTTATCCCCTTTACTCCAAAATTCTCATTTGAGTTATCATCTTTATAGAATAAATCTAATCCTCTATAATAATTGAATAAATATCATAATCTACTAACTGGTCTCTTCCACCTAAAAAGCCTAACTCTAATAAGAATGCTAATTCAACTATTTCTCCACCTATCTCTTGAATTAAATCAGCTGTAGCTTTTACAGTTCCACCTGTTGCTAAAAGATCATCTATTATTAAAACTTTCTGACCTTCTTCAAGAGCATCTTTATGAATTTCTAATATATTACTACCATATTCCAAATCATATTCTGCTCTAACAACTTCTGCTGGTAGCTTACCTTCTTTTCTAGCAGGTACAAAACTTTTACCTAATTCTAAAGCTAATGGTGCCCCTACTAAAAAACCTCTAGCTTCAATTCCAACTACTACATCTATCTCTTGATCTTGATAACGTTCCACAAACTTTTGAATAGTAGCTTGATAAGCTTCCGGATCCTTTAGTAAAGTAGTAATATCCTTAAATTCAATACCTTCCTTTGGAAAATCCTTAATAGTTCTAATCTTTTCTTCTAAATTCACGTTAATCTTCCTCCTTGATTTCTATAAATTTATTTGGATAAATAGGTTTATTAATAAGTGATAACAATTTCTCAGCTGATTCTTTAAGTATAAGCTTTTTGAACTTATTAAAGGCAAATTTATCCTCTTGACCCTCCTGATATCTCAGTGAATCACTTAAATCTAATTTATTCTCAGGAGCCTCCTTTAATTGAATTATTCTTTCTCCTGCCTCACGAATCCTGGTTAGTAAGTCCAATTCCTCTAAAATTCCTAAACCAGCTGAAATAGTACTATCACTCACCTTACGCTTTACTAAGTTATTTACTTCATCAGCTAACTGTTGATTAGTTAATCTAATCTCTTGCTTATTATCTTCTAACTTCCTTAAGACTCGATAAAGAGAAGCTAATACCTCCCGTTCAGGAGCTATACTATCTAAAATAAATTTATTAATTTTCGCATCACGGTCTTCAAACAAAAGATGAATATAAGCTTTCTTACCATCTCTACCAACCCGTCCACTCTGTTGATTAAACTCTGTTAAATTAAAATTAAGATGATATAAGACAACATTTCTAATATCAGGAATATTAATTCCTTCTCCAAAAGCACTAGTAGAAACCACTATCTTCAATTCATCATTTCTAAACATATCCTCAACTGTATTTCTTTCCTTATTAGTTAATCCTGCGTTATAAAAAGTAATCTGTCCAGATAACTCAGGTAATTCTTCTCGCAAATCACTGGCAATTTCTATACTTTTTTCTCTACTATTAACATATATTATACTCTTTTTTCCATTACTTAATAATTTTCTTAAATACTTATCCTTATCATTGCAATTTCTTTTATCTACTATTTCTAAATTACTCCTTATATGAGGATCTATTATAATTTGTTCAATTTCTAATGTTTCAATAATTTCTTTAGCTACTTGATCATTAGCAGTAGCTGTGACAGCTAAAACTAAAGGATTATTTAACCTTCTTATTAATTTATTTAATCGGTTATAAGTAGGTCTAAAGGAATTAGAGGCTAGTCCAATGTGATGACTTTCATCAACAACCAAAAATTTTATCTTATCTTTAAGACTCTGAAATTTATCTAAATGGTATTCAAAAAATTCCGGAGTAGTTAATAAAATATCTAATTCTCCTTGATTTAAAGCAACCATTAATTCCTCTCGTTCTGTAATACTTAAGGAGCCATTAGCTTTATAAATATCTAAACCAAGAGGCGTTAATGTAGATCTCAAATTATCAAATTGATCATTAACTAAGGCACGTAAAGGATATAAAACAACTGTTATTTCACCTTTATTTAATGCTCGTAGAGCTGCATAACTTTGAAAGATAGCAGATTTACCCCGACCAGTACCAAATATGGCTAAAGTATTCTGTCCTTCAGCTAAGCTACCTAAAACTTCTTTTTGTTTAGAACGAAAATCATATTCACCTATTAGACATTCTCTGATTTCCTCTAGAATTTCCGGTTGGTTTAAAGTCGCTAATCTTGCTCTTTTTTCCTTAGAAAGCTCTTGAACTTCTGCTTCTTTATAACCCTCTTTTATAATAAAAATATTTACGCCTAAATTCTTTTCTCCACCACCTGTTATCTCCGAAACTGTTGCTTTATAATCAAACCCTACATCCAAATAAGGTGCTAAATACTGAGCTAAATTAGCATTCAGATAACCTATTTGTTGATCTGATATAGTCTCTACTTTAATTGCTGATTCATCATATTCATTATTTGGTTCTCTAACTAACTTTAATTCATCTCCAGATTCTAAATCTTTAATTATATCCTGACGCCCTTCAAAAGTTACTCCTACTACTTTAGTATAAAATTGATCGGCTTCCCCAATGCCGCGATAATAATCACCTTCAATAATGGCTTCTGATTTAGTAAATAACTTATCTATAAAAGAAAGTTCGGGAAATTTTATATCCTTTATATTTAATTGTAACTCTCTATTACCTTTCCATTCATTGATATCTAAAGTACAAGCTAAATCAATTTTATCTCTTTGGGTTAATAGTAATTCTCTAAATTCAGCCATATTAAATCCAATACATTTTACTGTATCGTTGCTAATCTCATCTTTAATAAACAATTGTAAATGTTCATCGTTCTTTCCAACTATTTTAAAATTATTTACAGTTACACCTTCAACTGCAAATTTAGGTCTAGGATTATTTAATCCAAATGGAGCTAAAGAATTTAATTCTTCTACCAAGCCCATACTTAATTCTGATAATGAAACCTTGGCATCTAATTTAAGACGAGGAGTTAAATCATCTTCAGTTAAAACTTGGTCGGCATACTGGTTGGTTTCTCGTCTAAACTGAGAAATATTATTCTCTTCAATACTCAGACCCGCGGCTTGTTCATGTCCACCATAACTAGCCAATAACTCCTTAGAATTTTTAATAGCATAATAAATATTTAAACCTTTAATACTTCTAGCTGAACCTTTTCCTATACCTTCATCTTCAATTGCAATCATAATAGTAGGTTTATGATACTTCTCTACAATTTTTGACGCAACAATCCCTACAATTCCAGAATGCCATCTTTCAGATGCTAAGACTAAAACTTTAGTCTGATCCAAATTAATTCCTTCAATCATCAACTCAGCTTCTTTAAGAATTTCAGCCTGAATATCTTTTCTATCTTGGTTAATTTCTTTTAATTCTTGAGCAATATCTTTTGCCTGAGTAGGTTGCTTTGTAATTAATAATTTTAAAGCTAAATCAGGATTACCAATTCTTCCAGCAGCATTAATCTTAGGAGCTAAAATATAACCAATATGTCCTGTACCAATTTCTCTATCTTGTAAATTAGAAACTTCAACTAAAGCATTAACTCCTAGACTCTTTGAATTCTTTAATATTTCTAATCCATGCTTAACTATGATTCTATTCTCACCAATTAAGGGAACTATATCCGCTACAGTTCCTAAAGTAACTAAATCTAAGTAATCTTTAATTATCTCTTCATCTAAATTAGAGTTTGTAATAGTCAGACCATGAATCAGTTTAAAAGCAACCCCTACTCCACATAATTCTGGAAAAGGATAATTACAATCTGACTGCTTAGCATTAATTATAGCTTCTGCTTGAGGTAGTTGGTCAGGAACTTCATGGTGATCAGTAATAATTATATCAATTCCTAACTGATTAGCATATTCTACTTCTAAATAATCACTAATCCCACAATCTACCGTAATTACGAGCTTTACTCCTGATTCAGATATTTTTTTAATAGCACCTTTATTTAAGCCATATCCTTCATCTAAGCGATTAGGAATATGGTGCTTAACTTCTATGTCTAATTGTTGAAAAAAATTAATTAATGCTCCTGTACTAGTAATACCATCTACATCATAATCTCCATAAATAGCTATAACTTCATTAGCTTCTACAGCATTTGAAATTCTATTTACAGCTTTCTCCATTCCTTTAAGTAAGAAAGGAGAATGAAGCCCATCTAAACTAACATTTAAGAAATCATTTATTTCTTCTGTAGTATCTAAGCCCCGATTTATTAAGACCTGAGCTAAAACTGGAGAAATATTCAATTTAGTACTTAAGCGTTTTTGAATAGTCTGCTTATCTTCTGTTATCTTCCATGTTCTTTCTAAGACCATACTCTTTAGCCTCCTAACTTCACCAACAGTTCAATTTTAAGCTATAAAAATTAGCAAGCACTTTTTATAATTCTATATTTATATTAATATTCCTGCTCATTTTCTTCTTTAACTTCAGTCATTTGGTCTAAAAGCAAAAATCAAAGCAAATACTTTCTAAAGAAACTTTCTTTAGAATCTGCCGGACTTAATAATCGAAATTACTAACCAGATTCCTAAAAAACCAGCAATTAAATAACCGCTTAAACCAATAATTGGAAAACCGAAGAATAAAGGTCCTTTTTCTACCTGCATAATTAAAGAAGAACCTACAATTAATGCAGTAATAATTACTGAAATTGATAACCGATTAGTTACTATATCCAATTTAGATATTAAATCATCTAGCCCCACATGTTTTAGCTCTATTCTTAGATCCTGATCTTCTAATAAACGTACAATATTATCTAACCGTTCTGGAAAATTCATTAAAAATTCATATAAATCTCTAGTATCATCAAATAATTCTTTAATTAACCGTTTAGGATTCAATCGTTCCTTTAATAGTTTATATGCAAATGGTTCTGCTACTGTGAGAGCATTAAATTCTGGATCTAAATCAGCTCCTACTCCTTCAATGGTTATTAATGCCTTTCCTAGTAGAATAAAATCTGGAGGTAGCTTAATCTTATATTTAAAAGCTAACTCTAACATTTGATTAATTATCCGACCTATATCAATTTCTTGTAAACTTTTCCCATAATATTCGTCTAGTAATTCACTCATCTCTCGTTTTAAAGCCTGTTTATTAATCTGCCTAGTCAAAACCCCTAAATCTAATAACTCTTTAACTATTTTATCCACATCTTCTTTAGTAACTGATATAAATAAATTCGCTATATCTTTCATATTATCAGGGGTTATACGACCTACAATCCCAAAGTCTAAAAAGGATATCTGCTCTTCCCCAGTAATTAATAAATTACCTGGATGTGGGTCCCCATGAAAAAAGCCATCAATTAAAACCTGTTTCATAAAAGATCTGGCTCCAATTTCAGCCAACTTCTTTCTATTAAAGTCAGTCTCTTTATTACAAACTGTACTTAATTTAGTTCCATCAATATACTCTAATACTAATAACTTCTTACTAGTTAAATCCCAATATACTTTCGGAATCTTAACATTATCATTAGTAGCAAAATTTTTCTTGAACTTAGTAGCATTTCTACCTTCTAGTTCATAATCTAATTCTTTTTTTATTACTCTATCAAACTCTTCCGCAATTTCAACAGGATCTAAAAAGTCGTCCATTAAGCCACGTTTCTTAATCATATTAGCCAAATTAAATATAATACCTAAATCAGTTTGAATTACTTCTTTAATATTAGGTCTTTGTACTTTAATTACTACTTCTTCCCCATTCTTAAGATAAGCCTTATGTACTTGTCCAATCGAAGCAGCTGCTAAGGGGGCTTTTTCAATCTTATCAAAAATTTCATTATAAGGCTGAGTTAATGCTTCTTCTATATGCTCAACTATCACTTCAAAAGAAAGAGCAGGTACATCATCTTGTAACTTAGTAAATTCATCAATATAATTTTGAGGAATCAAGTCAGTTCGTGTGCTTAATAGCTGCCCTAGTTTTACAAAAGCAGGTCCTAACTCTTCTAAAACTAGGCGAATTCTCTTAGCTCTAGATAGATTATTAGATTCTTTAGAATCTATATTAAACCTTTTACTTAAGGGTAAGAATTGATATAAATCTAAACTATCAATTAAGTAACCAAAACCGTTCTTAATTAATACTTCTGCTATTTTTCGATACCTTTGCATATGGCGATAACGACGATTTAAGCTCCAAAAAGACATTTAAGTCACCATCCTAATTAAATCACTCTACTTATCAATAATCCAGCCATCAATAAAGCTATTAAGAACGAAAACAATGTTCCACTTAAAGCACCTACTACTGCACCTAACCCAATCTTAATAGCAGGTATTAACGGTTTGCCTAAAATCATTTCAATAATTATTCCTCCAAAAAGTAGGCCACCTAGGGCACCAACAGGCCCAAAGGTGACCATTCCTATTAAACCTCCTACTACTGAACCAAAAATTCCATATTTACTGGCACCAAATTTTTTAGCTCCAATACCGCTAATTATATATTCAAGAATTTCACCTATTACACTTAATACAGTTAAAATTATAATTAATTTTACAGAAATAACTTGAAAATTATTTATAAATCCGTAGATTAGTGCCGTAATAACTATTATTGGTGTACCTGGCAGTACTGGAAGTAAAGTTCCTAAAACTCCAACAATAGTCATCAATATAATTATTGCTTTAATCATCAACTTCTGAAATTGCTTCTTCAGATTCAGCTTTTAAAGTTGCAAGTTCACCTTTTAAAAATTCAATCTCTAACCCTAATTTTCTAACATCATCTTTTAAATTGCTTATTTCTTTATCTTTATTTAATCCTGTTTTATTTAATAATTTATTCATTTCTTCTTCTATCCTACCCTTAAATCCATTCTTCTCTTCTTCTGCCATATCCATTAATTCATCAATTATTTCCTCAGCTTCTTGTTGACTAATTCTACCTTCTTCTACTAATTCATCTACCATTTTCTCAGCTTTTTCTTTAGTAAATAACATTACTCCTAATCCCGTGGCCAGTGTTTTCTTAAATAATTCAAACATAATTATCCCTCCTTATTTAGGAAGCCTGCCCAACTGTATCTTATTATAACACAGTAAGCAACTCTTTCCAAATTAGTAATGTAGCTAAATTATATTATTAGTCTATTTTATTTTACTCTAATTTATCCCATATAAAAAGCCATCCTGAATCTAGGATGGCTTTTAATAACTAACTTGTTTTATGTAACAGCATTATTTTTATTTTCTTGCCAAATATCCCATTCTACTAAAACAGGACTAGCAACAAAGATAGATGAATAAGTTCCGGATAGAATACCGATTAATAATGCTAACATAAACGTTTGAATTGTTGCTCCACCTAATACTAAAATAGCTACAACAGTAATTAAAGTAGTTAAAGATGTATTAATTGAACGCGGTAATGTATCTAAAACAGCATTATTATTTAATTCAGCAAATGATTCCTTCTCTCGATAATTAATATTCTCTCTAACTCTATCAAAAATAACAATTGTATCATTAATAGAATAACCTACAATCGTTAATAAAGCAGCTATAAACGGACTATTAATTTCTCTACCTAAAATTGAGAAAATACCGATTACAATAAAAACATCATGTAATAATGCAATAATAGCTGCCATAGCAAACTTAAACTCAAATCTAACACTGATATAAATTACAATAGCTATAGAAGCTATTAATAAAGCCCATAAAGCTTTATTCTTTAATTCTGATCCAATAGTTGGCCCTACCATTTCAGTTCTTAACATTTTAGCTGATGGATATTCAGCTTTAATTTTTGATTGAACATCTGTAATAGTAGACTGTTTAAGATTTATTGTTCGAATTAAAATATTATTTTCACCAACATTTTGAATTGAACTCTCTTCACCTAAATTAAATTCAACAAAAATATCTCTAATTTCTTCAGTACTCACCTGTTTATCAAAACTAAACTCCATTAAAGTACCACCAGTAAAATCAATTCCCCAATTCATCCCTTGAGCTACCATAGAAATTATACCAGCAATAATAATTAGGGCTGATAGGGCAAACCAAATCTTCCTCTTACCAATAATATTCAAGACGATTACCTCCTTGCCCGACCAAATGAATGTTGGCCTTTTAATATATTAGCATCTAAGAACAGATCAATGATTGTTCTAGTTACAACTATAGCTGTAAACATACTAGTTAAAATTCCTATACTTAATGTAATAGCAAAACCTCGAACAGTTCCCGTTCCAAAGTAAGCTAAAATCGCTGCTGTAATTAAAGTAGTTATATTGGAGTCTAAAATCGTTTTAAAAGCTCGTTCAAAGCCTGATTTAATAGATGCTCGTACAGTTTTTCCATTACTTAACTCTTCTTTAATTCTCTCAAAGATAATAATGTTAGCATCTACAGCCATACCAATAGAAAGAATAATACCAGCAATTCCTGGTAAAGTTAAAGTTGCATTTAATCCAGCTAAAGTTCCTAATACAACAACACCATAAAAACCTAACGCTATAGTAGCTATTAAACCAGAAACTCTATATAGAATTATCATTAATATAGCTACTCCTGTTAAACCAATTAAGCCAGCTTGAATGCTTTGATCAATAGATATCTGTCCTAAAGTAGGTCCCACAGTTCTATTTTCAATTACTTTAACTGGCACTGGTAAAGCACCTGCTTTTAATAATAATGCATCTTTTTGTGCTTCTTCTAATGACTTATAACCAGTAATAACTCCTCTACCACCAGTAATTGGATTTTGAACTTGTGGATTAGTTAATAAGTCCTTATCTAAATAGATAGCAATTCTTTGTCCTACATATTCCTTAGTTATCGCAGCAAATTTATTTGCTCCAGCATCATTTAATTTAAATTGAATTACTGGTCTATTAAATTCTGTACCATATTTGGCACTAGCATCAACTAAATACTCTCCGGTCATCACCACTTCACCAGCTGGGTTCTTAAATTTCAATTGAGCTGTTTTACCGATAGTTTCAATGGCTTGATTCGGATTCTTGATGCCTGGAAGTTCTACAATAATTCTTCTATCTCCTTGCCTCTGAATCACCGGTTCAGTTAATCCCATTTGATTCACTCGTCGACTAATAACACTTGTAACGCGACGCATTGATTCATTATTAATCTGATTATTTTCTGTAGGTTGTGCTTCTAAAACAACATGTGTTCCTCCTTGTAAATCTAATCCTAATTTAATACTTTGATTGATCGGAAATAATAAGTAAGCAGCTATAAAAACCAAAGCTACCATCCCGACCACTTTAGCTAATCTTTTCTGCTTTCGGGTCATTAACATTACTCTCCTTTCTAGTCTCTTAACGCTAACATCTATCACTAATTACTCCAACAGTTTATATTATATCTCTTAAGCTATAACTTGTCAATTTTAGCTAATGAATAAAAACTATTTTTATAATAATTCAACTTCATTAATGATTAAATGAAAATCACAACTAAGAGTTTCTGCAGCTCGACGACACATAATCATCCTAGTTAAAAATATCTCAAAATACTCCATTACAGTACTAATCTCTTTGTCAATCTCTAATTCTAATGTAATCTTCTCACCTTCAGGATCGACTTCAATAAAAGATTGCTTGGCTGCATAATTAACTCTATCATGAATATCAAAAGTAGCATAATCTTCATTTCTTACTCTGGTCCAATGTACATCTGATTTATCAGAAATAATTAAAGCAGCTGCAACAGGACTTACTGGCTCCCCTGTTCCTTCATCATGATTACCAATAGCTCCTATTATAGTAGCTATCTCTTCATAATCTACATCCATATTAGTCAAAATTTGTGATACTAACGTTGCAGAGATATGTCCATGTCTTTCCCTATTGACTACATTACCTATGTCATGTAAGTACCCCGCAATCGCAGCAAGTTCCATAATTCTTTCAGGATAATCTAATTTCTCAAGAATATTTTTAGCAATATCTGCTACTAAATTTGCATGGCGAAAACTATGTTCTGTAAAGCCCATAGATCTTAAATGTTCATCCGCCTTATTTATATATGCTGTGATTTGAGGATTCTGTTTGATTTTCTTTAAAGTAACCTTCCCCATTTATTAACCAACTCCTTTTATTGAACTTTCCCCGCCTTCTATTAAACCTTCACTAGTTAAATATTCAATAATCTTATCTACTGTCTCTTCTAGAGTTAGATGATCAGTCTTTAAATATAAATCACAATTTTCCAATGCATCTTTTAACCTCTCTTTTTGTACCTTAATTCTTTTTTCTCCCCACTGTACATTTCTTCTTTCTTTAATAGTATCATAGCTACAATCTAAGGCCACTAATACATCTGGATCTAACTTAGCCCAAAAAGATTTAACACAGGAATGTTCTTGAGCACAGGCTCGTGCCTTAAATCCTAATTCATTTAATCTCTTTACAACTGATGATTTCCCTGAAGCACAAATCCCTACAATCAAAATATCTATTCCTATTTTATCCACGGTCAGCCCACCGCCTCTTAATTAGATTGGAAGAGAAAGATTATACTCTATTATTTTCTTATCATCTCTATTTTCAACTACCTCTAATACAACTACTGTCATATCATCTTGGGCACGATTATTATCTAAATCCAACGTATATTTTAAAATTCTTTTAGCTAAACTTTCTTTTCCTATTTTAGGTTCTTTACAAAGCTTAATTAATTCTTTTAATTCTACCTGTTGCTTAAATCTCCTACCAGCATGTAATATACCATCAGAAAACGCTAAAAATTTTATCCCTGGTTTTAAACTTATTTCATTAATTACTGGCTTAATCTCTTTATGGAAGCCAATACTCTTAACCTCTTTATCAAAAATAGTAGCTTCTTCTTCATCAATTAGAATAATTGGAGTATTGCTATTTCTAGAAATAACAATTGAATCTGTATCTAAATCTACAGATAATATATTTAAAGTGGAAGAAGTTTTCCCATTACGTAAAGTATATAAATAATCATGAACTGCTCTACCTACTGCTCCATCTCTTGCTCCGTCCCCAATTAAAGAAACTGCTTTATTAACTACTAAATTACTAATAGTTTTAGCTCGTTTACCACTACCTTGTCCATCTGCTAAAATAACTGAATATCCACCTTGAGGCCGTTCAACTATCTCTACTGTGTCGCCACTTTTTGATACCCCGAATTTACTCCTTTTTGCAATTTCAATTTTGACTTCCATAATTGGTTCCCTTCCTTCTTTATTATAATCAGTATTTTTTCTTCTTATTATTTTTATTCTATAAAAAAGGCTACTATCCTCAAGTTTAGGACAATAGCCTTATAATTAATAATTTACTTAATCTAATTAATTTAAATTTTTGTATTTCTGATCATCTATAATATGCATATTATTTAAAGGCCAATATACCCAAGATGCCTTGCCAGAAATGTCATCATAAGAAACAAATCCAACCAAAGAAGTATAACGACTATCAGCACTATTATTTCGATTATCCCCTAAAACAAATATGTGCTGCTTAGGAACATTATAAGGTCCAAAATTACCTAAGGTTGCTTCTAAAATATAATCTTCTTGAATTTGCTTTCCATTAACATATACTTTTTTATTACGAATCTTAATCTCATCACCAGGCACCCCAATAACTCGTTTGATATATTTCTTTCCTGGTGCTCCTTTTGGTGAAAAGACAACAACATCTCCTCGGTCTGGGTTAGTAAATCGATAAGAAAGTTTATCAACAAATAATCGTTCACCATTATGTAAAGTTGGTTCCATAGACCTTCCTTGTACTACAAAAGATTGAGCAATAAAAGTAATAATAAAGAAAGCTAAAACCCCAGCAATTACCACTGATTCTATAAATTCTTTAATCTCTTCTTTAGCAATCTGCATAAAAGCTCCTCCTAATACAACATTAAATTAATCATTAACTTCATCAGCTAAACGTCCAATAGCACTTTTAACTACTTTAATTTCTACATCCGAGGCAATTTTTAAATTAAATCCTTCATCAGTTATTTTGGTAATTGTTCCATAAATACCACTAATTGTTATTATTTCGTCCCCTGTCTGTAAATCATTTATCATATCTTGATGTTCTTGTTGTTTCTTTTTTTGAGGTCGAATGAACATAAACCAAAATACACCAAAAATAGCTACCCATGGTAAAAAATTAATTACATATTTCATATATAATTCCTCCTTTTTAAAATCACCTACTAGTATTGTATATTTCAATATAATATATTTAATTCCTTTATTTTATCTTGATTATCCTTACCTATTATAAATCTAGCCCATATTTTTTATAAAATTCTTCTTGATATTCTAGTAACCTACCTTTAGAAATAGCTTCTCTAATCTTAGTCATTAAGCTACATAAGAAATAAAGATTATGATAAGTGGTTAAACGGATACCCAAAACTTCATTTCGCTTAATCAAATGGCGAATATAAGCCCTAGTGTAATTATTACATACATAACAATCACATTCAGGATCTAATTTTGTAAATTGCCGTTTATAAGTTGCATTACGAATAGTAATTCGCCCTTGACTAGTAAAGACAGCTCCATTTCTAGCAATCCTAGTTGGAAATACACAATCAAACATATCGATTCCTCTTATTACACCTTCAAATAAATCCTGTGGAGTACCTACTCCCATTAAATATCTAGGTTTATTTTTAGGTAATAAATCTGGAGCATAATCTAATACCTCATACATTAATTCATTTGCTTCTCCAACACTAAGTCCCCCAAGAGCATATCCTGGAAAATCAAGATCAATTATCTCTTTAGCACTCTGTTCTCTTAAATCCCGATGCATTCCTCCTTGTATAATCCCAAACAACGCTTGGTCATCTCTTGTATGTGCCTCTTTACATCTTTTAGCCCAACGTGTAGTACGTTCTAAAGATTCTTTAACATAATCTTTTTCAGCTGGATAAGGAGGACATTCATCAAATGACATAATAATATCTGCTCCTAAATCCATTTGAATCTCTGTAGCTTTTTCTGGAGTAATAAAATGTTTAGAACCATCTAGATGTGATTGAAACTCTACCCCTTCTTCACTAATATCTCTCATATCAGCTAGACTAAAAACTTGAAACCCACCACTATCAGTTAAAATTGGTCGATCCCAATTCATAAATTCATGTAAGCCTCCAGCTTCAGCAATTAATTCATGGCCAGGTCGTAAATATAAATGGTATGTATTACTTAAAATAATCTGTGCTCCTAATTCTTCTAGTTCTTCAGGAGTCATAGTCTTGACTGTTGCTTGCGTTCCCACCGGCATAAAAATAGGGGTCTCTATAACTCCATGTGGAGTAGAAAACTCACCTAACCGAGCTTTAGTATTATTAGATTCTTTATGTAAAGTATATTCAAATGACATAATTTTTACCTCCTCTAGATTATTAACATTGCGTCTCCAAAACTATAAAATCTATATTCTTCTTCTACTGCTTTTCTATATGCTGCTAATGTATTCTCTCTACCACAAAAAGCACTTACTAACATAACCAAAGTGGATTCTGGTAAATGAAAATTAGTTAATAAAGCATCAACTACTTTGAATTCATAACCTGGATAAATAAAGATATCTGTCCAACCTTTATCCGATTGAACATAACCTTTAGCATTACTAACAGTCTCTAAGGTTCTAGTCACTGTAGTACCTACAGCTATAACTCTTTGATCTTGATCTTTAGTTTGATTAATAATCTCAGCTGTCTTATCACTTACTTCATAATACTCAGCATGCATATCATGATCTTTTATGGTCTCAGCCCTTACCGGTCTAAAAGTTCCTAGACCTACGTGCAAAGTAATATAAGCTATATTAACCCCTTTCTCTTTTAGAGCATCTAGGACTTCTTCAGTAAAATGAAGTCCTGCTGTAGGAGCGGCGGCTGCTCCTCGTTTCTTAGCATAAACAGTCTGATATTGTTCTCTATTTTCTAGTTCTTTTGTAATATATGGTGGTAGCGGCATCTCTCCTAATTTATCTAAAATTTCAGCAAAGACACCATCATATTCAAACGTAACTACTCTCCCTCCAAAATCTGTCCTATCTTTTACTTCAGCTACTAAATCGCTATCTCCAAAAACAACTCTAGTTCCAATTTTGACCTTTCTACCTGGTCTAACTAATACCTCCCAAGTATCTAACTCTACTTCATTTAATAATAAAAATTCTACTTTCCCACCTGTTTCTTCTTTAACCCCATATAAACGAGCTGGAATTACTTTAGTATCATTTAGAATAATAGTATCCCCTGGTTCAATTAATTCTACTATTTCCTTAAAAATCTTTTCTTCTGTATTGCCATTTTCACGATTCAATACCATTAACCTAGATTCATCTCTAGGATCAGCTGGTTCTTGAGCAATTAATTCTTCTGGTAAATTATAATCAAACTCTGACACTTTCATCGTTAATGCCTCCATTATCTTCTATTTTATCTTGTTAAATAATATTTAAGAGTATTTCTTAATTAATTATGTGAAAAATTTATTTAAATAATTTCATAATTAACGAAAAAATTATACTTAAAATGATCGAAGTAGTTAATGAGCAGGCCCCATATTTACTCCTCCTTATAATTAAGGTCAAAATGTTCATAAGCTAATTCAGTAGCTATTCTCCCTCGAGGAGTTCGATTCAAATAACCAATCTGCAGTAAATATGGTTCATACACATCCTCTATTGTATCCTCTTCTTCACTAATTGCTGCTGCTAAAGTATTTACCCCTACTGGACCTCCAGAAAACTTATTAATTATGGTAAGTAAAATTTTACGATCTATACGATCAAGCCCTAATTCATCTACTTCCAGCATCTTTAATCCTGCTTCTGCTATTTCTTGATTAATAACCCCATCACCTTTAACTTGAGCATAATCTCTAACTCTCTTTAATAATCTATTAGCAATTCGTGGTGTTCCTCTAGCTCTACGTGCTAATTCTAAAGCACCTATTTCATCTATCTCCACATTTAATACCTTAGCTGCTCGAAAGATTATTCGTTGTAATTCTTCCTTAGTATAGAATTCTAATCTACTCATAATCCCAAATCTATCACGTAGTGGTGAAGTCAACAATCCTGCCCTAGTTGTAGCGCCAACTAAAGTAAAATCAGGTAAATCTAAACGAACTGAACGAGCATTAGGACCATCTCCAATAATAATATCTAGAGCATAATCTTCCATGGCAGGATATAGAATTTCTTCTACTATTCGATTAAGTCGATGAATCTCATCAATGAATAATACATCATTAGGCCGTAAATTAGTTAAAAGAGCTGCTAAATCTCCTGGCCTTTCAATTGCTGGCCCAGAAGTCGTCTTAATGTCTACTTCCATTTCATTAGCAATAATATTTGCTAATGTAGTCTTCCCTAACCCAGGCGGTCCGTACAATAAAACATGATCTAAAGCTTCAGATCGTTTTTTTGCTGCCTCAATAAATATCTCAAGATTATTCTTTACCTTTTTCTGTCCTATATATTCAGCCAATATTTTCGGCCTTAAACTTAATTCTATTTCTCTATCTACAATTGTTTCATCTGGAGACACCACTCTATCTTCCATAATACTTCCTCCTAAAAGATTCTAGTCACTATTTTATTAGTTTTGATTTATGCTAAACTTTGCAAGGCTGACTTAATAATTTCCTCTACACTAATATCTTCCTTGCCTTGACAAGCAACTTTTACTGCCTCTTGTGCTTCTCTCATGTTATATCCTAAGCCTAATAACCCTTCGATGGCTTCTTCCCTCTCAGAATTAGAGATAAGATCGTTATCATCATTTTCACCTTTTAAAACCTTTTCTAAATCTATCTTACCTTTTAATTCTAAAATTAATCGTTGAGCTGTCTTCTTACCTATTCCTTTGGCTTCTTTTAAAGTCTTAATATCCTCTTTAGCAATTGCTAATTTAAACTCATTAACTGATAGAGTAGAAAGAATATTAATAGCCCCTTTAGGTCCTATTCTAGAAACTCCTAATAATTTAGTAAACAAATCTAAGTCATTCATCTTTAGAAAACCATATAAAACAAACCTGTCCTCTCTAACATATGTATGTGTATGAATCTGAATCTCTTCTCCAATTTCTGGTAAACGGTTATGCAATGAAAATGGAATATTAACTTTATATCCTACTCCTTGTATATCAATTATAATATATGACTCTTCTTTTTTAGTCAATTCTCCTTGTAAGTGTGCTATCATCTTTTACCCTCCATAATCTATGATTAAGTTTCTGCTCAAACTTACGTCCTAAATTTAATTTCTAGATTAATAAATTATCTCCTTGCTTTATCAAGTATAAAGTAGTCAAAATAAAGAAACAGCCAAAATAATGGCTGTCCATAGCGAGGCTACTCTATCTTTTCATCTTGAATACTAGCAAATCCTTCTAATAATGTTAGTAAATCTTTTTGATTTTTAACTATAATTCCTTTTTTTAAATTTGCTATTTCTCTATCTGGTAATACTCCTACTGCGATATTAGTCTTTCGCTTTAAAATGTTAATATCTTTATTCGGAGTACCATAAAATATGCTAATAACCCCATCTTTAATTCCTAAATACATATCTTCTTTATCATCTTGGCAGACTCCAACTACTTCTCTTTGGAGGATAACTCGATAACTATCGTTATGGACTACATTCCAATTAGGATATTTATCAGACAAATTATTAACTTTAAAATCTTTATTAATTCTTTTCTTTTGATTCACAATTATATGATTACACTTTTTGTAATGTGTCCTCAATATTAACCATGATTTTAAATTCCAATTGTCATTTAATAATTCACCTTGTAATAGGCCTTCTGTTTCTAATATTTTAATTTTAAATTCTTCTTCTTTAGTCTTAATTAATTCTGATAAACTATTTTTTTGTTTTGCCTTTAATTCAACAGCCACTCCTGACTTCTGTTCTTCAGTTTTTATTTCATCTGTAGATTCTTTATTAGTTAAACCCCACATTAAGTAAGTAAAAGTAGACATTAAAATAAAAATCACAAGTGAAAAAATAAAGATTCTTTTACCTCTAAGCATATTACCACCTTCCAGGTTTTATTTTATATTCATCACAGTAAGCTGTTTTTGTTATCATTCCCTGACTAAGATGATAATATACTTCAATGTAAAAAGACATCCAGATTATAATTTCTAGATGTCTTCTAAACAAGTTTTATTCTTCTTCAGTTTCTATTTCTTCCATAATTTCATCAGGAATATCGAAGTTAGCATAAACATCTTGTACATCATCATGATCTTCTAAGGCATCAATTACTTTTAAAACTTTCTTAGCATCACTTTTATCGTCTAATTTGATTATATTCTGTGGAAGCATAACTACATCTCCAGAATCAAATTTATATCCATCTTCTTCCATAGTCTCTCTAACTTCCTCTAAATCACTAGGAAGACTAATGATCTCAATCATATCTTCTTCAATAGTAATATCTTCAGCTCCTGCTTCTAATGCAGACATCATTACCTCATCTTCATCTACATCTTCTTCTGTTCTATCAATAATTAATTGACCTTTCCGATCAAACATCCAAGCAACACATCCCTCTTCTCCTAAATTCCCACCACGTTTAGAAAGGATATGTCTAATTTCAGAAGCTGTTCTATTTCGATTATCACTCATTAAATCTAAATATAGAGCAATTCCTGCTGGTGCATAACCTTCATAAATAATACGTTCATAATCTACACCATCTAAGTTACCTGTGCCTCGGTCAACAGCCCTTTGTATATTATCTTTAGGCATATTATTATCTTTTGCCTTTTGGATAGCCATTCTGAGATCAGAATTCATTTCAGGATCTCCGCCACCTTCTCTAGCAGCAACAGCTATCTTCTTGCTTAATTTAGAAAACAATTTTCCTCTTCTTTTATCTTCTTTCTTCTTTTTATGCTTTATATTGGCCCATTTAGAATGTCCAGCCATCATGATACCTCCTTTTGAAAAAGCTTCTTATCTATTTTAACATAATAAGCCCAACTTTTCAATTTATTCTCTATTCATCACTTTAATACTTAAATTTAGGATACGAACCTAATATTTTGATAAATGAGGTCTTATTATCTAATATTGTTAAAGTTTCTCTAACTCTTTTTTTATGTTGACCACCTTCAAAATCTATAAAGAATATATAATCTCCTAACATTTTACGAGCAGGACGAGACTCTATTTTAGTTAGATTAATATCTCTTTGAGCAAACTCTTTTAATATTTCATATAAAATCCCTGGTCTATCTGTAAGTGGAGAACAGATTAACGAAGTCTTAGCATCATTAACCTTTCTTCTTTCTTTTTTATTTAAAACTATAAATCTAGTCCAATTCAATTCATTATCTTGGATATTAGATTCTAAAACCTTTAGCTTATTTAATCGAGCTACTAGTTTAGAACCGATAGCTGCCCAATTAGAATCTTTATCTGAAATAGTCTGTACAGCTTCAGCAGTACTGCTAGTATTTATTAACTTAAATTTATCTAAAATTTTATTTAGATTATCTCGACACTGAGCTAAAGCCTGAGGATGAGAAAGAACTTGAGTAACTTGTGATAAATTAGCCTTTCTTTGCCCAATTAGATTATGGTTAATCGGCATCAATACTTCCGCTATAATCTTCAAATCCACTTTGTGAGCCAATAGATCTAAGGTTATATTTACAGAGCCTTCTAAAGAATTTTCAATAGGTACTATCCCTGCTTCTTCCTCTTCATTAGCAATAGCTAACATTAAAGATTGAATATCTTCATAGGGGATTAAACTTATCGACTGACCACTAATAAATTCTATAGCTGCCTCATTAGTAAAGGTGCCTTCTGGACCTAAATATCCTAATCTCTCCATCTTATATCCCCTCCTTCTCTTCTATTTCTCAAATCGACTTTTAATAACTGTAGGCAATGAATAGTCTATATAATATTCTCGATATAGATTATTATTTAAACTTTGTACTCTTCCTTGGTCTGAATATGGTTCCCATTCTACGAAAACACAACTTTGGCCGGCCTCTCCCTTACTCAATTGATAATCAGAATCTAGAATAATCTTTTCTAACTTATTAAATAAAACTTCTTTTAAAATAGGCTCTCCATAATATTTTTCTAGAGTCAAATTACCATTTCTCAATAATCTTATTATGACTCTTCCTAGCCATTCTTCTCCTTTTAAATCAGTTATGTAAGCAACTAAAGTATTAGGCTGTAGATTAGCAGCAATTCTCGCTGCACTAGTTCGCTGACTATCAGGGTCTGGAAGCTCTAAACAACTGGTCCAATTCTGATCAGTCGATATTGATAGTAAATCTATAGGTTCTTGGGAAATAGTAATTTTAAATTCAAAATTATCTGGTCCTCTAGTATTAAATAGTTCTAAAAGTTGATCACATAGATTAATAGCATAATTCTTATAATAATTAAGGCCTAAATCATCAATAAACCCCTTTAAATTAACTAATAATTTCCCTATTTTAGGAGAATGCCATCTATAACAATTATCAACTTTATTATCATTTAGCCACCCTTTTAAGAACTCTCTAAATTCTAATTCACTTACTTGCTCTAACATGCTAAAAATTCGTTTCCAATCTTCCCAATCAATATCCACTATATCTTTTGGTCGATTCTTAGATTCGATTACTTCTTTTTTATCTTGGAATTCAGTTTTAATCTTAAAATGTAAATCCTTTACTTTATTAATAAACCTACTATAATTTAAATTAGTATCATATTCTATATGATATGTCCCCAGCAAATTATTAAAATAATCATTATAATAATTATTATTAATAAGTAAATATGTTATTAAAGCTCGACCATGGGCCTTCTTCTGACTAATTAATCGATAATAATATTCTTTTAATTGCCCAGTAAATAATTGCCTTCTTTTTCGTTCATTATAATTTCCTATTTTATAATCTTTTATTTCTAAACCTTGCTTCTTATCTAGCCACATAATATAATTTAATAATAAATTATAACTTTTCATTTCAAATTTAAAATTATATTTCCTTTTAAATTTAGTTAACCTTTTTAAAGTAATTATATTATTAACCGGATTTAAAACCCTTAATAACTTATCTTTAATATCATTAATAGCTAACTGCGTAGCATATAATTCATCTTTAAAATACATAAATTGCCTAAATGTTAAATCGAAATCCCAAACTTTAGTTTGAGGATTAGTACAAAATAATAAATCACAATCATAACCATTATAATTAAATGTAACTCTTTTACTCACTAACTCTTTAGAATAAGTCGCAGTAATCTTCTCTTCTTGTACTGGAGTTAAATCTGAAATGTTTTCTCTGCTATTTAATTTTTTAATTATTTTATCTGAATCTACTTTTATATTTATGAATATATCAATATCTGATGATTTTATTTCTGAAATAATTTCTTGGTCAAGTAAATAACTATCTGAGATTATCCCACCTGCAATTACTACATCTAAATTTAGTTCTAAAAATAATTCGTTAATCTCTTTAACTATCTCTGGTAATAAAAAATTAATTCTCTTTATTTGCATTAAGCCTAACCAACCATTCTTATTCTCCATATAAGAACTTTTTAACATACTTACTCACCTTCACGATATTATTCCTTTACTTTTCATTATATAATACTACATAATTTGCTAAATGTAAACATTACTAATCTAATCAATAATACTAAACTCTAATTTTCTTTAATATATTGTAAAAGACTTACCGATAATCGGTAAGTCTTTTAATCATAATATAAGCAAATAAGCAGACCTGTAAGCCGAGTTCTGTCATTTAAAGTAATCATCTATCTAGGGTAGTAGTTACCTACTACCTCAAGCGACCTAACCCGAGAAGATGGACGAGCAGCCCTTAACCTCCCCCTATTTGGTCTTGCTCCAGGCGGGGTTTACCATGCGGTGTCTGTCACCAGACCCCCGGTGCGCTCTTACCGCACCCTTTCACCCTTACCTACTTTACAGTAGGCGGTATACTCTCTGTGGCACTTTCCCGCAAATCACTTTGGCTGAGTGTTACCCAGCACCCTGCTCTATGGAGCTCGGACTTTCCTCAAGTAGAGATTCAATCTCTACTTACGATTACTTAGTCTACTTATTCGCTCAAATATTTAATTATTATCATCAACTGCTTTAACATGATAACACCTTAATCATTAATTGTCAAGTAGAATTATTAATTTATTCTTTTAGCTAATAATAAACCATAAATTATTCCTTGAGTTAAACTATCGTCCATATTAAGATCTCTATTTATAATTTGTGATTTAATTTCATTAATAATAGGAATTAAATCAGGTGATACTTCAAATTCTGTTACTTCTTCTTTTAGCTGATTGCTTAACTCATTTAAATCAAATTTTAATTCTTCATTCTGTTTATCTAACTGATCAATTCCTAAATTAGCTAATTTATCTGCCTCTTTATTCTCTTCCCTTGGAATATGTTTAAGATTATATTCTGGTATCTCTGCTAATAATGCCTTAACCTCATTATAATAAGGCTTTAATCTTTTACTCTTAACTCGATATTCACCGGTCAACTGTTTAATTACTAATTGACTATCTGCAAATAAATTAACAACCTTAGGAGTAAGGCTCTTTGCTAATTTAAGACCCTCTAAAATTGCCTTATATTCAGCAACATTATTAGTAGTCTCTCCAATATATTTAGCCAATTCTTCCTTCCTATTTCCTGTCTTGTCAAAGATAACTGCTCCTATACCCGCCGGACCAGGATTGCCCCTAGATGCTCCATCAGTATATATATTTAATTCTGTCATAATTTATAAATCTCCTCCCAGTATTACTCTTCACCAGTCCAATATAAAATCCGACCACAATTTTCGCATTTGATCATTTCATTACTATTTTTAACTGCTTCTGCATTCTTAGTAGACAATCCAACTCTACATCCCATGCAATAACCATCATTTAATTCAACTACAACTAAGCCTGCTTTCTTTTCCTTCAATCTATTATACTTAGCAATTAATGTGTCATCTAAATCATTATTTAATTTATCCCTTACCTTCTTCACTTCCTCTAATTCCTCATTTAATTTTATCTGTCTTTCTTTATAATTTTTCTGAAATTTAGTTAAATCATTACGATAAGTTTCTAATTTATTATTTAATTCTTCTTTATCTTCAACTAAATTCTCTAACTTCATCATCACGTCTAGGATTTCATCTTCTAATTCTGATTGTTGTTCTTTTAATTCATTCATCTTAGATTGTAATTGTTCCAATTCTTTAGGATTACTTTCTCCATTATATAATTGATCTTTATAATTTTTTATTTGACTATTTAATTTATTATTCTCATATTCTTTATTCTTAAGTTCATTATTTAATTCTTCTTTATTTTGATCTTTAGTCTTAATCTTTTTTTGTAAATTAGTAATTTTAAGCTCAATTTCTTCTATCTCTTTTAAAATACTTTGGTCATCCAAAGTATTTTTAATTCTATCTATATCATTATCGAATTGCTGTAATCTATATAACTCCTCTAACTCCGGCATGTTTTTTCCCCTTTCTAAAGAAATATTAGTATAAACTTAACTTCTTACAGCCCCTAATAAATCACAGTAAGTGTCTTGGTCCATTCCAACTTTTGTATTACTATCTTTAATGTCAGAGCCAAAAGTTTTTGCACAATCAATACATAGCCTAGTTAATGGTAATGCCTCTAATCTACCTTTATTAATTGCCTGACCACATATTTCACAAGTTTTAAAGTATATTACCATATTCCCCCTCCTTTCACCAACTTCAATACAAAAAGGTAGATCAAACAGCGAGTAACTGTTGACCTACCTAAACTATCTGTATAAATCCTTTATTACTTTTAGCACTACTAACTTCAATTTCTTCTAATCCTCGTTCTTGAATTTTAGTCTTAAGATATTCTACAATTCCTTTTTGCATAATAATTTCTGTACCATAATGTCCAGCATCTATGATTCCTAATCCTAATTCTACAGCTAATTCTGCATCATGATATTTTAGATCTCCAGTTAATAACAAGTCTGCTCCTTTAAAAGCTGCTTTCTTAATTAAATCAGCTCCACTACCACTGCATAGAGCAATTTTTTTAATCGTATCTACTTTAGGTTCTACAACCCGTAAATCAGCAACACCTAACTGTTTTTTTACTTGAGCTATTAATTCTACAAAAGATAAACTAGCCTTTAATTTTCCAATTCTACCTAAACCAAAACTCTCACCATTAATCTCTACTGGATAAATATCATAAGCAACCTCTTCATAAGGATGAACTTTATTTAACTTATTAATTACTCGTTTCAATTTACTAGCAGGTACTATAGTCTCTAATCTTACTTCCTTTACACTTTCCAATTGACCTTCTTCACCAAGGTAGGGAGTAGAATCTGCTAATGGTTTAAAAGCACCTACTCCTTTCATTTGAAATGTACAATCACTATAATTACCAATCCAACCAGCTCCTGCTGATGTAATAGCTTCTCTAACTTCATCAATACTCTCTTCTGGAACAAAAGTTACTAATTTCTTCACCTCATCTTCAAAAGTTGGCTGTAATATTTGTACATCTAATAAATCTAACTTATCGGCTAAGAGATCATTTAATCCACCTTTAGCTATGTCATAATTAGTATGCGCTACATAAATATTAATTTCATTCTTAATGGCACTCCTAATTATCCTGCCTATTTCTGTATCAAACCTAACCTCTGATAATGATTTGAAAATAACCGGATGATGGGAAATTATTAAATCTACTTCTTTTGCTATAGCTTCATCCATCACAGCCCGATTAACATCTAATGTAACTAATACTTTGCTTACTCTTTGGTCATAAGCACCAACCTGTAAGCCTACATTATCCCAGTCGGCAGCTAATTTCTTAGGAGCTAATTCTTCAATTAATTGAATCACTTGTTGAGCACTTAAAGACATCTAATTACCTCCTGAGTTTTAGCAATTTTTCCCTCTAATTGACTTCTTTTATTAAGTATCTCTTGATTCTTTGTGTCAGGCAACTTATTTAAGATGTGTTGCCAATTTTTCATTTTAGTATTCAAAAATTCTACATAAGATTCTGGTTTCTTCTCTTTAAGTCTAGGACCTATTTCCAATATGAAATCATCATGAATTATTTCTTCACCTGTTTCCGCTACTATAACCTCATAATACCTATTTCTTTCTTTAACTAAATCTTCATCTATAATTTTAAATTTATTATTAATTAACCAATCTCTTAAAGCTGCACTGGCATTCATCGGTTGTAATATAAATCTATTTATTGAATCAGTTATCTGCTGATTAGCAGATAAAATTTCCGATATAGTTATTCCTCCCATTCCAGCTATTACTACTGTCTCTACTTTGTAAGGATCTAAAATACTTAACCCTGGTCCTAATCTAACCTCAATTTCCCGTTCTAAACCAAATTTTTCTACATTCTTTAATGCTGCCTGATAAGGGCCAGACTTTATATCACTAGCAATTATCTTCTTACATTCATAATTTTGCTCTAAATGAATAGGAAGATAAGCATGGTCAGTCCCAATATCTGCTACGCTACAAGGTTTAGGTATAAATGATACTAACTTTAATAATCTATCTGATATTTTCATTTTTACTCACCACATATCTTAATTATTTACTCCAAAGAAACCTTAATTAATATAATATACATTTATGGTAACTATTATAACTAATATATAACCTCTATATCATTATATTCAATAGAGTCTAAAAAGTTCCTGCAATTTTTATTATAAAGAACAAAGTCAACACATATCTACAATTGTAAATAAAGATATAACTAAAAACCCCTCATCTAATGATGAAGGGTTTAATATACTTAATATGTAATCCATTTTTAATAAAATTATAAAATGGTGGACCCACTAGGATTCGAACCTAGGACTACTCGGTTATGAGCCGAGTGCTCTGACCAACTGAGCTATGGGTCCAAAAATCAAAATGGCTCCCCGAGTAGGACTCGAACCTACGGCTCGATGGTTAACAGCCATCTGCTCTACCAGCTGAGCTATCGGGGACCATTGGTAAGACAAAGATATTATATGATAAAATCATCAAAAGGTCAACAGACTCTATTAATGATTTAACTTGATTATCCCGGATTATCTAAACTTATCTTTTAATTACTCATTCATATTTACAAATAATTATTTCTAACAAATTTCCATTTAAATTAATCTAAATAATCTTTTAATTTCTTACTTCGGCTAGGATGTCTTAATTTACGTAAAGCCTTAGCCTCTATCTGTCTAATTCTTTCTCTAGTTACTCCGAATTCTTTACCCACTTCCTCTAAAGTACGGGAACGACCATCTTCAACACCAAATCTTAGCTCTAGCACCCTCTTTTCGCGATCACTTAGAGTATCTAAGACTTCATCAAGCTGTTCTTGAAGTAACATAAATGATGCAGCAGCAGATGGCGCTGGAGCATCTTCATCCTCAATAAAATCTCCTAAATGACTATCCTCTTCTTCCCCAATAGGAGTTTCTAATGAAACTGGTTCTTGAGCAATTTTCATAATCTCTTGTACCTTCTCTTCGGTTAAATCCATTTCTGCTGCTATCTCTTCAGGAGTTGCTTCTCTACCTAATTCCTGTAAAAGATGTCTAGAGACTCTTATTACTTTATTGATTGTTTCTACCATATGCACTGGAATTCTAATCGTTCTTGCCTGATCAGCTATAGAACGAGTAATAGCTTGTCTAATCCACCAAGTTGCATAGGTACTAAATTTATATCCTTTAGTATAATCAAACTTCTCTACAGCTTTAATCAAACCTAAATTACCTTCTTGAATTAAATCTAAAAATAACATTCCTCTACCCACATATTTTTTAGCAATACTAACTACCAATCGTAAATTAGCCTCTGCTAGCATTTGCTTAGCCTCTTCATCGCCTGCTTCCATTCTTTTAGCTAATGAAACTTCTTCTTCTGCAGTTAATAATGGTACTTTCCCAATCTCCTTTAAATACATACGAACAGGATCATCTATCCCTACTCCATCTGGAACACTAAGGTCTAAATCACTACTATTATCATCATCTTCTTCTTCTGCATTATCCTTAGACTTTTTATCTTTATTATCGCCTTCTTGCTCCTGATTAGCAACCTCAATCCCCACATCAGCCAATGTTTCATATATATCATCTATCTGTTCAGGGCTTAACTCAACTTCAGATAATGCATCCATTATCTCTTCATAGCTTAAATTACCATCTTTTTTTCCTTTTTTAATTAACTTCTTAACTTCCTTTTCAATTACTTTACGGTTTTTCTCAGTCATTAATTCCCCTCCTTTCCAATGATATCAGAATTATTGGCAAATAAATTTTGATATTCTCTTAAAAGTGGTCTAAGCTTAGCAAAGTCACCACTTGCTTCATATTCTTGTATTTCTTTTTCTAGTTTTTCTTTCTTCATCTTAAGTTGATACTCCTTTATTTTTTTTATATATCCTCTAGCATCTTCCTTGATCTGATACTCTCCAAAACCCTCTTCATAATTAATACTAACTGATAATTTAGTTAACAATTCTTTAATCTCCATATTATTTACTTGATCTAAAAGTTTCCCTACATTTAAATTTTCTAACCCAAAAATAAGATCTGCAACAGATTGATATTTAGGTGTAATAAAGTCCTCTGCATCGAGTTCTTCTTTAACTAAATTTAATATTTGAATATCTGTTAACATTAATTCTAAAAGTTTCCTTGCTGATTCTATATAAATGTTTGATTCTTCATCATTTTCAGCCGCACTATAGTTAGATTTATCTTTATTATCCCAGTTTTTATAATTTCTATCCTTATCTTTTTGATAAAGATATTTCTTTAATCTCGCTTTTATTGCCTTAATCTCTGTATCTATTTTATTAGCCACTTTCTTAACATATTCCGTCTGTTCAATTTCATTATCTATCTCAGCTAAAATCGGAATTATCTGATCCACTTTCTTTACTTTATCTTCAACTCTAATTGATCCATCATCTAATAAGATTTGTTCTATCTTAAATTCAATTAATGACATAGCCTCTTTTAATAAAGAATTAAAATATTCTTGTCCTCTCTCTCTAATTACTTCATCCGGATCTGCTCCTGATGGTAAGTCAACTACATAAACCTCAATACCTTCTTTTTTTAAGATATTTAACCCACGCAAAGTAGCTTGTTCACCAGCAGCATCTCCATCATACGCTATATACGCACGTTCTGCGTAGCGACTTAATAACTTAGCCTGCTCTTTAGTTAAAGAAGTACCTAAAGAAGCAACCATGTTATGGATTCCTGCTTGATATCCCGTAATTACATCAGTATATCCTTCAACAATAATTGCACTTTCTGAATTTCTTATCTCTTTTTTGGCTAAATTAAATCCATATAAATTGCGCTTTTTATTAAATATCATAGTTTCCGGTGAATTTAAGTATTTAGGATGAGAATCATCTAAAACTCTACCACCAAAACCGATTACGCGCCCTCTAGAATTAAAAATAGTAAAAATTACTCGATTACGAAACCTATCATAATATCCCTTTCCTTTTTTACGAGGAATAATTAAACCAGCTTGATGAATTCTTTGAGCTGAATAACCTTTCTTTTTTAAAAACTTAAATAGGGATTCCCAACTGTCTGGCGCATAACCTAATTTAAACTTATCAATAGTTTTACGCTTGATTTCTCGCTGTCTTAAATAATTGTATGCCTCTGATCCCTGGTCTACTTCGGTTAAAAGATAATTAAAATACTTAGTAGCCCAATCATGAATTTCATATATTTCACTTTTTTCAGTAGTCTGTCTCTCTTTAACCCCTCCTTGTTTAGGTAAAGAAAGGCCTATTCTTTCTGCTAATATTTTAACTGCTTCTACAAACTCTAAATTCTCAATTTCCATAATAAAATTAAAAACATTTCCACCAGCTCCACAACCAAAGCAGTGATATAACTGTTTTTCAGGACTCACCATAAAAGATGGAGTCTTTTCGTTGTGAAAAGGACATAAGCCTTTATAATTATTTCCTGCCTGATCCAATTTAAGATAATCAGATATCACATCGATTATATTATTGCCAGTTCTAACCTCATCTATAAAATCATCATTTATATATGCCAAAGCACCTCACCCTTAGATCATAAGAATCTAAATTATTTCTTTTAAAACGCGTTCAAATCTTTTCCGATCAGACTTAGAATACTTGCTAGGACCTTTAGTTTTATTACCACTTCTACGCAACTTAGCCGAATGATGTCGTTTACTTAAAAGATAATTAATATTCTCATCTGTAAATAATTTTCCCCGTGGTGATAATACTTTTACTTCTTTTCCTAATAACATAGCTGCTAAACCGTAATCCTGAGTTATTACAACATCACCACAATTGGCTAAATTAATTATCTTCATATCCGCAGCTTCAGGTAAGTTATCAACAACAATATATTTTACTAATTCATTGTTATCTATACTATTAGACCAATGTGACACACTGCTAACTAATGTCACTTGATAATTCACCTTAGCTGCAATTTCAATAATTAAATCTTTAACTGGACAAGCATCAGCATCAACTAGAATTTTCATTTTAATCTCCAATCATATAAAATAGGCAACAATAACAATTTTTCGATAAAAATCACCAAATTCCTTCTTCATGGAAGATAATTTTATAAATAAATATATATTATTACCATTAGAATCCAAAATTATTATTTCCATTTTCTATTGAATTATACATTTATTATCCTAACCACGGTTGAGGTAAGAATAACTCTTTACCTCTTTTTAAAGCATATCTATCTGTCATTCCAGCGACATAATCTGCAACTATCCTTGGTAAAAGCATTTCCTCTCTCCTATTTTTAAACTCATCTGGGAGATTGTCAGGATATTTATTATAATGAGTAAAGAGATTCTTTAATAATTCCTTAGCCTCATCTTCTTCTGTTTTAGCCCGTGAGCCAATATAGACTGTTTCATAGAGAAAACTTCTTAAATTATTTGTTTCCTTACTTACCTCTTGACTCATATGAATTCTATTGCGATATTGACTATTATCTATAATATCCTTAACCATTATGTCAATCCTCTTGGAATTCTCCTCCCCTAGTACTTCTAGAGCAGATTTTGGAAGATCATTTTTAGATATAATCTCAGCACGTAATGCATCATCTATATCATGATTAATATATGCAACCCTATCTGCTATTTTAACAATCTGCCCTTCTAAAGTCATAGGTTGTACTTCACCTGTATGATTTAAAATCCCATCTCTAACTTCAAGAGTTAAATTCAACCCAGGGTAATCATCAGATTTATCTTCTAATAGTTCTACCACTCTCAAACTTTGTTGATTATGCTTAAA
Source organism: Selenihalanaerobacter shriftii (assembly GCF_900167185.1). Taxonomy (NCBI): domain Bacteria; kingdom Bacillati; phylum Bacillota; class Clostridia; order Halanaerobiales; family Halobacteroidaceae; genus Selenihalanaerobacter; species Selenihalanaerobacter shriftii. Next base: position 47,751 of record NZ_FUWM01000012.1, on the reverse strand, counting down.
ATCCTTTATGTATACTTCAGCTAATGCTTCTTCACCAGCATGCCCAAAAGGAGTATGACCCAAATCATGACCTAGGGCTATAGCTTCTGTTAAATCCTCATTTAAGCATAACGCTCTAGCAATCGTTCTAGCTATCTGTGCTACCTCTAGTGTATGGGTTAAACGAGTTCTATAATGATCTCCTTCAGGAGCAATAAACACTTGAGTCTTATGTTTTAAACGCCTAAATGCTTTAGAATGAATAATGCGGTCTCGGTCCCTTTGAAACGCAGTCCTCACTTCACATTTAAGTTCTTTATACTTTCTGCCTGCTGTTTCTGTACTTAAAGTAGCCCTCTTATCTAAGTAACTTTTTTCTAATTCTTCTAAATTTTCTCTGTGAGTCATTTCTCTTAACTCACCTTCCTTAAGGGTATAGTATCTCTTTTAACTGTTATATTATTATTACACAATCCCCTTAAGAATTCCTTTAAAAAAGAAAAAGTAAAAGAAAATATAAAAAAGAGATAAGATGAAAAATATCTTATCTCTTTAAACCAATTAAGATTGATTATTCACTCTTGATTTTAGCTTGGGCAGCTGCTAACCGTGCTACTGGTACTCGATAAGGAGAGCAACTAACATAATTCAAACCATATTCATGGCAAAGAGCAATTGATTTCGGTTCACCACCGTGCTCACCACAAATCCCAACCTTTAAATCTGGGTTAACTTCTCGACCAGAATCAGTAGCTAAATTAACTAATCGTCCAACTCCATCTGCATCTAGAGAAATAAATGGATTCTCAGGAAGCAATTCTTTCTCTACATAGTAATGTAAAAATTTACTTTCTGCATCGTCGCGACTAAAACCAAAAGTAGTCTGAGTTAAATCATTAGTCCCAAAGGAGAAGAAATCCGCTTCCTCGGCAATTTGATCAGCAGTCATACATGCTCTTGGCAACTCAATCATTGTACCGATCTTATATTCTAAATCTAAGCCTGCTTCTTCTAATAATTGATCAGCCACTTTTTCTACTCTAGTTCTTAACGTCTTAAATTCGTTTACATGAGTAATCAATGGAAGCATAATTTCAGGTTCTACTTCTTTACCTTCTTTAACTAATTTAATAGCTGCTTTAAAGATAGCACTAACCTGCATCTCATAAATTTCAGGAATCATAATACCTAAACGACAACCTCTAAAACCTAACATTGGATTTGATTCATTCATATCTTTTACTTTTCTCAATAATTCTTGTTTTTCTTTTAATTCTTCATTGGCATCTGATTGCTGTAATTCTGTTACTTCTTTAACCAACTCTGTTAAATCAGGTAAAAATTCATGTAATGGTGGGTCTAATAAACGAACAGTTACTGGCTTACCTTTCAGTGCAGTGAATATTTCTTCAAAATCTTGGCGTTGCATTGGTTCTAATTTAGTTAAAGCTTCTTCTTTTTCTGCATCTGACTCACTAAGAATTAATTTTTGTACTATAGGCACTCTATCAGGAGCCATGAACATATGTTCTGTTCTACAAAGCCCAATTCCTTCTGTACCAAATTCATATGCTTTCTGAGCATCAGGACCGTTATCTGCATTAGCTCTAACACCTAAATCTCTATATTCATCAGCCCAATTCAAAATTTGCTGACACTCTTCACTTAATTTTGGTTCTGTCATCTTTACGCTACCAACCATTACTTCTCCGGTTCCACCATTAATAGTAAGGTTGTCACCTTTTTTGACAGTAGTATCCCCAACTACAAATTCTTCTACCTCAAAATCAATATTAATTCCTTCACATCCACAAACACAAGATTTACCCATTCCTCTAGCTACTACTGCAGCATGACTAGTCATCCCACCACGAGTAGTTAAGACACCTTCAGCAGCAATTACTCCATGAATATCTTCTGGAGTAGTTTCTAAGCTAACTAAGAGTACATTCTTTCCTTTCTCTTTTAACTCTTCTGCTTCATCAGCAGAGAATACTACTTCTCCAGAAGCTGCACCAGGTGAAGCTGGTAATCCCTTTGCTATTACTTCAGTTTCAACTTCAGGGTCTATTTGTCGATGTAATACTTTTTCAATATGTTTTGGTTCTACTCTTAACAATGCTTCATCTATCTCTATTAATCCTTCTGCCACCATATCAGCGGCTATTTTTATGGCAGCCTTAGCTGTTCTTTTTCCAGTTCTAGTCTGTAATAAATATAATTGTCCATTTTCAATAGTAAATTCGATATCTTGCATATCCTTATAATGTTCTTCTAAAGTCTCTGTTACTTCTACTAATTGATCAAAGACTTCAGGTAATTGTTCTTTTAGAGTTTGAATAGATTGTGGAGTTCTAATTCCAGCTACTACATCTTCTCCCTGAGCATTTAATAAATATTCACCATATAATTTATTCTCTCCAGTGGATGGGTTTCTAGTAAAGACAACTCCTGTTCCAGAACCATCTCCCATATTACCAAAGACCATTGTTTGAATATTAACAGCAGTTCCTAAGCTATGATCAATCTCATGAGCATCTCTATAAATAATAGCTCGCTTATTGTTCCAAGAACCAAAAACAGCTTCTACAGCAGTAATTAACTGTTCCATTGGATCTTGTGGAAAATCAATTCCTGCCTCATCTTTAATAATTTCTTTATATCTAGAAACTAATTCTTTTAAATCTTCAGTAGTTAAAGCCAAATCATTCTCTGCCCCAACCTCTTCTTTCAATTCATCTAAACCTCTACCAAATTTATAACCTTCAATCTTTAAAACTACATTCCCAAACATTTGAATGAAACGACGATAACAATCATAAGCAAAACGTTCATCATTAGTTTCTTTAGCAAATCCTTCAACAGCTTGATCATTTAAACCTAAATTTAAAATAGTATCCATCATACCTGGCATAGAAATCGTTGCCCCTGAGCGAATCGATAAAAGTAATGGACTATCATTATCACCAAAATTCTTGCCTGTTTTTTCTTCAAGCTCAATCAAGTATTCTTTAATGCCTTCCTTAAGTTCTTCTGTTAACTTTTCATTATTTTCATAATAAAGATTGCAAGCCTCTGTAGTTACTGTCATTCCTGGAGGTACTGGCAAACCTAATGTAGTCATTTCTCCCAAACTAGCTCCCTTACCTCCTAATAAAGGTTTTAAGTCTAAGGAACCTTCTTCAAATGAATAAATATCTTTATTCTTTGCTGACATTTTTAATATCAACTCCTTTTAAAAAGTATTAATTTCATCTTTAAAATAAGATGGTTTTTGACTAATTTTATGATGTGCTTTAATATGTCTAACTGTTCCTGTCTTACTTCTCATTACAATAGAATGAGTTTCAACCTGGTCATCACCATGATATTGAACACCTTTTAATAATTCTCCATTAGTTATGCCAGTCACTGAGAACATAACATCTCTCCCTTTAGCTAAGTCATCAGTAGTAAAGATTTGATCTAAATCATCAACTCCCATTTCTCTAGCCCTTTGGGCTTCTTCTTCATTTCTAATATGCAATTTACCTTGAATCTCTCCACCTAAACATTTTAAAGCAGCGGCAGTTAACACTCCTTCTGGGGCACCACCGATTCCCATTAACATATCAACACCAGTGTGACTTAAAGCCGTAGCAATTCCGCCGGCGACATCACCATCACTGATTAATTTAATTCTAGCTCCAGCATTTCTAATCTCTTTAATCATTTCGTCATGACGAGGTCGTTCTAATAAGATTACTGTTATATCTGAAATATTCTTTCCCTTAGCTTTGGCCACAGACTTTAAATTTTCAGTAGGCGTTGCTTCAATATCAATTGCTCCATTAGCTTCGGGACCTACTGCTATCTTCTTCATATACCAAACCGGGGTCTTTAATAAACAACCCTTTTTAGCAGCAGCTACTACTGATAAGGAGTTTGGGGATCCCTTAGCAACTAAATTAGTTCCTTCTACTGGGTCAACGGCTATATCTAACTCAGGTGAGTCACTACATCCGATTTCTTCACCAATATAAAGCATAGGGGCTTCGTCTTTTTCCCCTTCTCCAATTACTACTGTCCCTTTAATGTTCACAGTGTCAAATACAGCTCTCATGGCATCTACAGCGGCTTGATCGGCGGCAATTTTATCTCCTTTTCCCATCCATGGTGCAGCAGCTAAAGCTGCTGCTTCTGTTACTCTAACAAATTCTAAAGCTAATTCTCTTTCCACTTATAATTCACCTCTTTCAGATAATATCTTACTAGCTGTCTCTTCAATCGACTTATTAGTTACATTAATTATCATACAACCTATCTTCTTCATAATCTTTTCTGCAAAATCTAATTCATCTAAAATCCTATTTACTTTGGCATAATCAGCATTTTTATTAAACTGCATTGCTTTTAACCTTTGCTTTCTAATCTCTTGTAGAGTAATTGGATCAATAGTTAATCCAACTACTTTATAAGATGGTAAATCAAATAACTCCTGGGGAGGATCTACTTCAGGCACTATAGGAATATTCGCTGCTTTATATCCTTGATGAGCTAAATACATGCTTAATGGTGTTTTAGAAGTCCTAGAGACACCAGTTACTACAATATCAGCTTCTTTTAACCTTCTTAAATCCTTTCCATCATCACATCTTACTGCAAAATCTATACAAGCAATCCGCTCAAAGTAAGCCTGATCTATTTTACGATTTAGACCTGGCTCTAAATGCGGTTTTTGTCCTAATACCTCTGAAAACTTAGACATGGTCGGTCCCATAATATCTATTATTTCAATACTCAACTTCTTTGCTACATCTTCTATATATTCACATAATTCAGGCAAAACAATAGTATAAGCTAAAATTACATTATTCTTTTCTGCTCTATTAATTATTTCTGATAATTTAGCTATACTAGTTACATTAGTAAATTTTTTCAATTTAATATTATTGGCATTAAATTGACTCGCTACAGCATTAATTACAGTTTCTGCTGTTTTGCCTATAGAGTCTGAAACAATAAATACTGTTAAACCTCCATTAACTGCTTTACTTAACACATTATCTCCCTCCCTACATCTCTAATCCAAAATCAGTAAATACTCTAGTAATATTTGTTTTACTGACTCTACCTATTACCTTTAATTTATCTTCTAATGGTACTCCTGCTTTATCAGTTAAATTCTCAACCACTGGTAGGGCATCTATTTCATAATTTACTAACTTTTCAGCAGCTTCAAAAACAGTATCATTATCACGAGTAGTAATTATATTTGGCATTCTAGTCATAACTACACTGACTGGAACTTGATTTATATCAGTCTCACCAATTGTCAGCTTTAATAAATCTTTTCTTGAAATAACCCCTACTAAAGCCTCATCATCATCAATCACAAATAAAGAACCAACATCTTCTAAAAATAAAGTGACTATAGCATTATAAACAGAAGTTTCTTCTTTAACTACTACCGGTACTGATTTAATCTTACTAAGCTTTATATTATATAGTTCATTAAAATCTGTTAAATGAGAACTATCTTGTACATAAAAATATCCAACTCTTGGTTTTGCTTCTAGTATATTAGCCATAGTTAAAATAGATAGATCTGACCGGAGGGCACTACGAGTTAAGTTTAACTGATTAGCTATATCTTTACTAGTTATAGGCTCATCATTTTTTACAATTTCTATTATCTTATTCTGTCTATTACTTAACTTAATTTCTAACCCCTCCTTCAAATTTTAATTGTGTTGCACTATTAATGACTATTGTGCATCATATTGCTTTTCCAATTACATTATACTAGATTAATGTGCACTTTTCCTTCTTTTAGATGAGGTTTTTTAATCTTTTTTTGAATTTAACTAAATTTGTGCAACATAATTAAAATCCCTGAACCTAATTATTAGAGTCAGGGATTTTAATTATCAATTATAGTATATTAATCTTCTATTAATTTTAATACATGGTTTGCTGATTCTTCTACTGATTTATTTGTCACATCAATAATTGGACATCCTATATTTCTAATTATCTTATTTGCATAACTTAATTCTTTATTAATCCGTTTTAAAGAAGCATAATCAGATTCTAAATTTAAACCTAAAGCTTTTAATCTTTCTTGTCTAATCTCATTTAATGCTTCAGGAGAAATAGTTAATCCAATCATCTTATTATCAGGATTATCAAATATGATGTCTGGTGGATCAATCTCTGGAACTAATGGAATATTAGCTACTTTATAACCACGATAAGAAAGATAAATAGACATTGGGGTTTTAGAAGTTCTAGAGATTCCTACTAAGACTATATCAGCTTTTTTAATTCCTGCAATATCATTACGATCATCATATTTAACAGTAAATTCTATAGCATCAACCCTTTTAAAATACTCCTCATCTAATTGTCGTACTAAACCCGGTTGTAATTTAGGTTCTATATCTAATACTTTCTTTAATGAATCCATCATCGGTCCCATAATATCTACATACTCAATCTCAGCTTTATCTGCCGCTTTCTTTAACCTCTCTCTAATACCAGGATTTATTAAAGTAAATGCTATGAGACTTTTTCTTTTTTTCGCTTCATTTATTACTCCAGTTATATCATCAAAATCTGTCATATAAGAAAAACGCTTGATCTTTACTCCAGAACCATTAAATTGAGTAATTGCAGCTTGTACTACTTGTCTAGCTGTTTCTCCAATAGAATCAGAAACTATAAAAACCATGGGTTTAGACATATTACTTATCAGCTCCTAAAATATTATATATAGTTTGACCACAAAAAGTCATCTTTCTGTCAAAAATTTATGATTTGTTCAATATAACCTTTTTGTGTTTTAATCATAGATGATTAGTCAATTACAATTTCTGATAAATCAGCTACTTTAGTAAAGATATTAACTATATTCTTTAATAGAGCTAATCGATTCTCCTTAACTGTTTCATCATCTGCCATAACCATTACTGAATTAAAGAATTTATCAATTGGTTCTTGCAACTTAACTAACTCATGTAAAGCTGAAACATAATTCTTTTCATTTAATAATTGCTGCAATTTCTCTTGTACAGTTAAATAAGCATTATATAACTCTTCCTCTGATGAATCAGTAAATAGTTCAAGATCTATTTGATCATTATTAGTTTTAACTGCTAAATTTCTAGCTCGATTATAAGCAGAAATTAAATTTTCAAACTTTTCTTTTTCTCTAAATTCCATTAAAGCTTCTGCTCTTTCAAAAGCATCTTTAATATCAGCAAATTCTGTAGCTAAAATAGCATCTCGAACATCATATCTAATATCTTGCTTATTCATAAACCACTCTAAACGCTGTTTAAAGAAACCCATAACTTCTTCTTTAACTTCATCAGCATCTCGTTTTAATTTATTATTATCATCTAGTAATGTTAATGCATTCTCTACTAATTCATCTAAGTTTAAATTTAATTCTGTTTCTAAAATAATTCTAACTATTCCTTGAGCTTGCCTTCGTAGTGCATATGGATCTTGAGAACCAGTTGGAATCAACCCTACTCCAAAACAACCTACAATATTATCTATCTTATCTGCTATACTTACTAATTGTCCAGTAGTAGATTCCGGCAAGATATCTGTGGCATGACGTGGCAGATAATGTTCAAAGATAGCTTCAGCTACTACCTCATCTTCTCCAGACAACTTTGCATATTCTCTTCCCATAACTCCTTGTAATTTTGAAAATTCAGTTACCATTTCAGTAACTAAGTCAGCTTTAGATAAATATGCAGCCCGCTTATTTATTTCTACTTGGTCTTCATCTAAATTAAGAACTTTTGAAAATCTCTCAGTTAATTCAACTATTCTTTCTACTTTTTCATAAATAGTACCTAAATCTTCTTGGAATATAATATCCTTTAATTCTTCAATCTTAACTTCTAAATCTTCTTTTTGGTCTTCATCATAAAAGAATTTGCCATCGGCTAGTCTAGCCCTAAGCACCTTCTCATTACCTTCTTTAACTATATCTATGTAATCTTTAGAACCATTTCTAACAGTAATAAAACGGGGCATTAAGTTACCATCTTTACCTTCTACAGGGAAATAGCGTTGATGTTCACGCATAGAAGTAATTAATACTTCTCGAGGCAATTCTAAAAATTCAGCATCGAAACTCCCCATTAAACCTGTTGGATATTCAACTAAATAAATAACCTCCGTTAACAAACCTTTATCTATTAATACCTCTCCTTGAACTTCATCAGCTAACTTATTAATCTGCTCTATGACCATCTCTTTTCGCTTATTTTGATTAACTATAACATACTCATCATTTAATTTATCAAAATAATCATCTACAGAATCTATTTCTATTTCTCCTTCGCTTAAGAAACGATGACCTCGAGTATATCTGTCTGCTTTAACATCTGCTATCTCTAAATCAACTACCTCTTCACCATATAAAGCTAATATCCACTGGATTGGTCTTACAAAGCTAAGATCCTTATCAGCCCAGCGCATGGCTTTAGGAAAGCTTAAATCTTTAATTAGTTTATTTAAGAGTTCAGATAATAATTCAATTGTCCTTTTACCTTCTTCTTTTTGTACAGCAAATAAATATTCTCCATTTTCAGTATTCCGAACCTCTAATTCATCTACTGCTAAACCTTGACCACGGGCAAATCCTTCTCCAGCCTTAGTAGGGTTACCTTCATCATCAAAAGCAATATTTTTTGCTGGTCCTTTTACTTCTTTAGTCAAGTCTTTTTGTTCTTTGTTAACCCCTTCTAACAGTAATGTTAATCTACGCGGAGTACCATAAGTATCTATAGAATCAATATCTATCCTATAATGTTTAAATAATTCAGCAGCTAGCTTTTCTAATTGATCGAAAATAGGTTGCATGAATCCTGCTGGAATCTCTTCTGTTCCAATCTCTAATAATAATTTTTCTTTACTCATCGTCAGTCCCCCTTGCTTCTTTAAGTAATGGATGACCTAATCTTTCTCTTTGCTCTACATATGCTTTAGCACATAAATTAGCAAGATCTCTAACTCGTTTAATATAACTTGTCCGTTCTGTAACACTAATAGCTCCTCGGGCATCTAACATATTAAATGTATGAGAACATTTTAATACATAATCATAAGCTGGTAGAACTAAATCTTCTTTAGCAGCTCTCTTTGCTTCTGCTTCGTATAGATTAAATAATTCAAGTAATGTATCAATATCTGCTACCTCAAAGTTATAAGTAGAATGTTCTACTTCTCCTTGATGATGCACATCACCATAAGTAATTCCATCTACCCATTCAATATCATAAACACTATCAACTTCTTGCATATACATAGCAATTCTTTCTAAACCATAAGTTATCTCTACAGAAACTGGCTTAACATCAAATCCTCCTACTTGTTGGAAGTATGTAAACTGGGTAATTTCCATACCGTCTAACCAGACTTCCCATCCTAATCCCCAAGCACCTAAGGTTGGTGATTCCCAATTATCTTCTACAAATCGAATATCATGCTTTTGAGGATCAATACCTAATGCACATAAGCTATCTAAGTATATCTCCTGAATATCCTCTGGTGAAGGTTTCATTATTACCTGATATTGATAATAGTGTTGCAATCGGTTAGGGTTCTCTCCATAACGCCCATCAGTCGGTCTCCTAGATGGTTCTACATAAGCTACATTCCAAGGTTCTGGTCCTAATGATCTTAAAGTAGTAGCTGGATTCATGGTTCCTGCTCCTACCTCGATATCGTAAGGCTGTTGAATTATACATTTTTGGTTAGCCCAAAATTCATTTAATGTTTGAATCATATCCTGAAAATTCATTTCTTCTATTCCTCCTTAATTCTCACCTTTATTTTAAAATACAAAAATTTTAAATATAAAAAACCTCGTCGCTGATAGCAATTCATTTACTATCAGGGACGAGGTTTCCCGCGGTTCCACCCTGGTTAATTATCTACTATACTAAATAATATAGACAATTCCCTTTAAACTACTGCTCCAAAGTGCCATTTACTAAGAAGCTATACCAGGCTTTCCACCACCCCTAGCTCGCTTTAATAGCTACCCTTAGTTATTCTTCTTCTTCCTCACAGCTAATTCTCTAATTTTGTATTAAATATATCAGACTTGTTAAGTCTTGTCAATAAGAATTCAAAAATTACTTCCCTTCATACTCTACTTCTAATGTATATTTGCCTGCTATAGTAACCGCCATACCTAAAACAGCTAAAGGTGGATAAATAACAGTTCCTAATACCCCAACAGTTGCTGGGATATTCACTAGAACTTCTTTACCTTTTTTAATCTGAATTTTAGTCACGTTACCTTGTTTAATCAATTCTTTTACCTTTTTAACTACCTTATTTCCAGCTACATGAAACTCTTTTTTCTGTCGCTGTTTCTTTTCTTCTATAATAACTACAGCATCTATAACATCACCTTTACTTTCTTTTAAGGCTTCCTGTGCTTCCTTATAGCCAACACCTGTTCTTTCACGTAAAAGATCTATTTTCTCTAGCTGTTGTTTAGTCTTTTTCATCATTTCACCTCTTTTTAGGTTTCCATATGGCTTAAAGTTTGAATAAAGTCTAAACTCTTTAATTTCTTCTCTATAATAGACTGTAAATAATTAGGTAGTATTTTAGCTAATTCTCTTCTAAAATTATCTGGTACTTTTAATCTATCTAATTTTCTATAATCAATTTCAAGTAATCGCTGCATAATTGCCAGAGCTCCACGACTTATATGCATGGCATACTGATCAAATGAAGAACATTCTGTACAAACTATTCCTCCAGACTGAGAACTAAATTTTACTCGTTTTATTTTATTTATTACTTTATCACATTCTACACAACCTGTAACCTCTGGCCGATATCCTAATAAGTTAAGTAATCTTAGTTCAAAAAATCTAATAATTAATTCTAAATCATCCTTTTCTGATAATAAATAAAGTGTAGTCAAAATTAATGCAAATAATGGCTCATTCTTCTCTTCCTCAATTGCAAACTCATTCACTACTTCAGTTAAATACGAAGCATATGCCATTTTAAAGAGATCGCCACGTAAATTAGCAAATGAATTCATGATTTCACATTGACTAATTGTAAATAAAGACTTTCCTTTATAAAGTAATAAGTCATTATAAGTAAATAACTCTACACCGCCAGCTAAACGACTCTTAGTCTTTCGTACTCCATTGGCTACGGCTTTTACTTTACCGTTATTTCTAGTATATAGAACAATTATCTTATCAGCTTCTCCTAATTCATAATGTCTTAATACAATAGCTTCTGTTTTATAGAGGGACATTTAAAATCAATCCTTTACTTAGTTATTCATTTTATACTTTTTCTGCATCAATCATTAAATCCCTCTTTATATAAAGTCTTATTCTTAAGATATCCTAATTAAAGCTAAATTATTCTTGGATTATTCAATATGGATATGTTATAATAACCATTACTATTATTATTATACATATATCAACAGAAGGAGTCATATAAATGAAATTAAATAAATTTAATAATTACTTAATATTATTACTTATCCTTATTTTACTTACCCCTAAAACTTTTGCATTAAGTGATTCTGCAAAAATAATATACCAAAAAGTCAAAATGGGGAATGAAACCTATATAATAGAAGATTCTAAGCAGTTTGATAAATTAGATGATCCTACAATAGCAATAGCTCTGGGAGGTGGAGGAGCTAGAGCCTTAGTTCATATTGGCGTTTTGAAAGCGCTACAAGAAGAAAATATACCGATTGATATGGTTGTAGGTACTAGTATGGGAGCAATTATTGGTACTTTATATGGTAGTGGTATCCCGATTAAACAGATTGAAAAGATAGCAACTGAAGTAACTTTTTCGAAGATGTTTGAATTAAACTTTCCTTCTACACAATCTTTACTTGAAACAAAAAAAGTCAATTATTCATTGGAAAAATTAGCTCCTAATAAACGATTAGAAGAATTCCCAATTCCAACAGTATTGTTAAGCTTTGATCTAAATAGAGGTGCTAAATATGTTCATACTTCTGGTAGAATCTCTAATGTAATTCAAAGTTCTTATGCGATTCCTGTTTATTTTCCAGTACATAAAAAATCAGCATATAATCAAGAAGACTTTTATCTGGTAGACCCCGGAGTGGTAGAACTAACTCCTGCTAAAACCGCTAAAGTATTAGGAGCAGATATAATTATCTCATCAACGGCTATTGACCAGCTTGCATACGATAAATATAATAATCCAATTCGTGCTTTGTCTAGAATGATCCAGTTACTACAAAAAAGAAATTCAGCTCCAATAGTCAATAAATATTCTGATATAATAATCAACAATAATGTAGGCAATTATTCATTTATGGATTTTGAATTAGCTGATTCTCTTATAAAATTAGGTTATAGTCAAACTAAAAAAAAGATTCCAGAAATTAAGGAATTATTAAAACAAAACAATATTGCTTTAAATAAATTAGAACGTAAACAAACTCTAAATATATCTCAAACATTAAAGAATATAAAATATAATCGTTTAATGATAGATTCCTACATGACTAAACCGCTAATTTATTTTGGTAAGGACAATTCGCTTTTTAAGCAAGAACTATTTAAAGATGAATTATTTAAACCTCAATATGGTGCTAAAGTTACAAAAGAACATATTGATTTTACAGTATTAAATGTTGATAAAGATACTGATGATTTAGAGACTTCAATTAGATTAAAGCAAGTAACACCAAATATAGACTTGATTGGTAAAGGTAAAATAAACTCTGAAGAAGACAAAATGGAACTAACTATGAAATACTATACTAATAATTATACTATTGGCTTTGGAAGAAAGAAGATTAATCACCAAGATTTTAACCTATTAACAAATGAATATGACTTAAGTACTAATAATATTAAGTTTCAAGGTGAAACTGATTTGCTAATTTCACCTGATTTTGACTCTTATAAAGTACTGACTTCACACCAAACCAAATTTAAATTGAGTAGTATTTGGAGTATAAAACCAAAGATAGTCTATAACAATACTGATATTCTCTCTTCCCCAGATATATATCGAGGAATAGAACCTGAAGAAACAGCTGACTTTCAAGCAACTATTGATTGGGTTTATACTCATGATTTTCTACCAGCTTTAGAATTTATGAAGATAATCCAGGTAAATGATATTCAACTTTATTTATTCTCTGATTATCTATCTTCAACAAGAGAATCAACGGCTTACGGTCTTGGAGCACAAATGAACTTAAGGTTATTAGGTTTAAAACCATTACATTTAGGTGTTTATTCATCTCGTGATAAAAAATATGATGAATCCAAATTAAGTTGGGATTTAGACCTTGTTTTTTAAAATTATAAACTTTTAAACTCCCTGGTATACCAGGGAGTTTTTATTATGAAATATATCTATTTTTCATTATGTTTACAACAACCTGTACATTCAAAAGAATAATATTCTGAAAGATTATTTAACTTTTTTGTGATTTTATCCAACTGGTCTTCTTTAACAGAATAATGAACCCAATAACCTCTTTTTTCTCCTATAACCAATTCAGCTTCTCTCAATACTTTTAAATGTTGGGATATAGCAGATTTAGAAATGTCTAATTTTTTTGCTAATGCTCCTACACAATAATCTTTATCTAATAATAATACCAATAATTTTAGTCTAGTTTCGTCTGACACTGCCTTCAATCCTTTAAGAAGTTCTTGCAGTATAACCACCCCTAACAAATTTTCTCTATTAATTAAATTATATAGTATTTATTTAATATAGGCAACCTAAATGAAAATAACCTACTATGTATAATCAAGTTTTAGATTAAAAATCACCTTCAATTAGATAAATTATTCGTCAATTTATAATCATTCCTATTTAAATATTTCTCTAATAAAATACTACTTAAAATAATTAACGGAATTGATGTCAGTAATCTAATTAAAGAAAATTTAATTCCTAAAAAAGAAGCTTCAAATAAGGTCATTGGTATTCTACAAACAGCCGCAGCTCCTATATAAGTAAAAATCACTTTTAAACTCGCACCTTTTTTAGCTAAAGCATGAGCAACAGGAAAAGCTACATATACTCCACCTACAGTAGTTCCTGATAATAAAATAGCCCACAAAAAGCTTAAAGCACCTGATTTTTCACCTAAATGTTCCTCAATAACTTCTCTATCTACCCAAACGTCAAAGAGTCCAATTAAGATAAAAACTGCAGGTATAAACTTAAGCATTGTCATCAAAAAGTCAAGAAAATTAAAGTATACTTGCTGCCCGGGGCTATAATTAACCCAAAAGCTGATTATGATAAAAATAAAAAATACTAATGATAAAGTATATTTCTTTAAACTATCCCAATTCATATTACCACCTCTCCATAAAAAATACCTATAAATAAAGCAACAATTAAAGCTATTAGTAAGCTTAAGACATTTCTAATAATAGTTACCTTAACTCCAAAAAACTCTTTTTCTACTGGATAAGTTAATATCCCAACCATCATTAAAGTCGTAGTAAAAACAGCAATTACGGTATAGCTAACCCCTTTATTTAAAAGTAATCCTGAGAGAGGAAAAGCAATAAAGCCAGGCATTAAAGAAATAGACCCTAAAAGACTTGCTAATAAAACTCCAAGCCAACCGCTCCCTTGTCCTAAATATTTAACAATTAATTCATCAGAAACAAAATATAAAGAAATTGCTACTAAAATTATCATATTTAAAAAAACCGGTAAATTTTTATTGAGTTTTTTAATACCTTTCTTAATCCCAGCAATTGTTTTCTCTTTATCTTTAATAAAAAGAATGATTATTAAAATTAAAGTTAATCCATAAACCAATAATATCACCTCAACTTTTTTCTTAATTATTATAATACGGAGCCTATTGATAGGCTCCGTATTATAAATCTAATTACTCTTCTTTATTATTTTTACAAGAATGCCCCTTTTGTTCACCATGACATTTCCGAATCCGTTCCTGAGAACATTCACCTGGCTTGCCTTTAAGCTTTTCTGGGTGTTTACATTTAGAATTATTTGAGTTACACATTATATTAACACCTCCTTAAGCACTTTGAATTTAATTAAGTTAACACTTAATTAAATTATAACATACTAAAATAAATTATCAACATTAGGCTAACAAAAATTACTGAAATTTATTCAAGGATTATATTCTTAATTTAATTACTATTTTTATCACTAAAGCTAAAGCGGCTATCAGTTGTGATAGCCGCTTTAGTATCTAATCAATATTATTCACTTAATTAATGTTCTTTAATTCTTTATCTTAAATCCATGGTAGCTTTAGCCACTTTAGCTACTCTTCTACCTATAATTTCTGCACGTGTTTGAGCATTTTCATCTTCGGCTGATTTCATTTGACCAGCAGCGCCTTGATGACCAGCATCACTTTCACTATCTCCATCTCCAACAACTATTACACCTTGAACTAACATCATATCATGAATAGCTTTTAAGGTAGTCTCTTGACCACCAAATCTACCAGCACCAACTGATAAGGCACCACCTACAGTATTTAATAAGCTTTTTTCACCTCTTAGAGATCGAGTCATATCCCAAAATCCTTTTAACTGACCACTAACTGTACCAAAGTAGACTGGACTACCAACTATAACTCCATCAGCTTTAGCTAATAATTCATGATATTCCTCTAGTTTAGTATCCCCATAACAAGCCCCAACACAAGGCTGTGAACAAGCAGTACAATATGGTTCATCTAATTCCGCTAATGCATCAGAAACTTGAATTACTTCTGTCTTAGCTCCTTCTGCTTTTGCTGCATCTAATGCTTTATCTAGTAAATATTTTGTATTCCCATCTTCATTAGGGCTACCGTTAATTCCAACTATTAAAATAATACTCCCTCCTCATAACTATCACTTCTTCATTGTTATATTACTATTACATGATAAATTTTAGTATTCCTGCAAAGCCATAAATAATTTTTTATTTATATTTACAAGTAAACTAAACTTCTGCATCATATCTTTTTATCCCTATAAAATTCTTCATAAGAAATTAATTATAAAAAGCCCCGTTTCCGGAGATTTTTGACCACTTGCACTCTTTACACCCTTGACAAATTGCAATAAGTATGCTAATATTATATCTAAATGATAATGATTATCATTTTAAGTGGTATTATTTTAAAATTATAAATTTTTATCTACATAAATAAAGAGGGTGAGATAAATGTCAATCACTATTATAGGTGGAGATAAATTAGGAAAAATTCCAAACAGGTTAAAACAGTTAGGGTTTGATTGTGTAAGTCATATAACAGGCCGTAAATGTAAAGCTTGTCATTTGACTAAAGAAACAGATATGGTATTAGTTCTTACTGATTATGTTAGTCACAATTTATGTAATCAAGTAAAAGCCCAAGCTAAGGATAAGGATTTGTCCATACTCTTTTGTCGTCGTTCCTGGGCTAGGATTTATAAAAAGCTTAATTTTTGTGGTTTTTTAAACTAATTTTACTTTAAAATTTTAATAAAAAATTATTAATATTAAAAGAGAGTAGTTTGATTTAAATCAAACTACTCTCTTTTAGAAAAGGAAAATGATGGACTATAATAAACTCTGGCCACTCTTATCAACTTTTTTTATAGCGTCTAACACCATATCTGATGTAATTTTAAAAGGCATATTATGAACAGATTCTTCAGGCTTACAAGTCGCTTTAGCAACTTTTCTTAAATCACTTTCAGTAACTTCTTTAAGATCTAACCCTTTTAGAGTTATAGGCTGATCTAATTTTTTTAAGAAATCCATCAGTTTATGAAAATTTTCTTTATCATCTTCTAACACTAATTGAACAAGATTACCATAAGCCACTTTCTCGCCATGTAACATATTATGAGTTTCATCTAAAACTGTAAACCCATTATGAACAGCATGGGCAGCTGCTATACGACAATTATCACTTCCTAAACCTCCTACCATTCCACTTAAAGCAATTATACAATCTACTGTTTTTTCTACTGCTTTGGTAGGTCTTTTCTTTTCTAGATCATAAGATGCTTGAACTCCATATTTAAATAAATTCTCTGCACATTGTTGAGCCACATTTAAAGCTGCTTGAGTAGGAATATTCTTCTCCTTCTTAGCTGATGAAGCTCTTGCCTCATACCATTTAACTACTGTATCAGCAATTCCAGCTTTAAAATAATTTATAGGTGACTTAGCAATAATCTCAGTATCCACTAATACAAGGGTCGGACTATACTGAAATATTACATATTCTTCGAATTCCCCTTCTTCATTATAGAATACAGATAGTGGAGTCCAAGGAGCACAATTAGAAGCTATTGTAGGTACTGCAACAAATGGATAATCAGCAAAAGCTGCTGCTGCTTTGGCAGTATCTATTGCTTTTCCACCACCAATACCGATTATTACCTCAAAACCTTCATCTTCAGTTAATTTAGCAATCCTTTTTGCTTCTTTTTTGGTAACCTCTCCTCCAAATACTTCTTCTTTATACTTAATATCTTCATTATTTAGACTTTCTGTTAAATCTTCTCTAACTACTGCAAGAGTCGTCTTATCTCCTACTAATAAAACTTTGTTGCCAAGTGGTGTTATATGTTTACCAGTTTCCTTTAAGATACCACTTTCTTGTATATATCTATTGGGTGATGCCATTACTAAATGCATAGCTATTACCTCCTTAAAAACAATTATTTAAAATGCTGGAATAACAGAACCATTAAAGTTTTCATTAATAAATTTTCTTACTTCTTCTGACTGATAGGCTTTCACAAACTTTTTAATAATAGGATCATCTTTATCCTCTGGTCTTACAGCTACAATACATACATAAGGCGAATCTGCATCTTCTATAAGTATAGAATCTTTTCTAGGATTCATATCTAATTCCAAAGCATAATTACTATTTACAGCAGCTGCATCAACATCTGGAAGTACTCGAGCTGTTTGAGCTGCGTCCACTTCATGAATCTTAATATTTTTAGGATTCTCTACTATATCGCTAACTGTTGCATTTATCCCAACACCTTCTTTTAATTCAAATACACCTGCTTTAGCCAAAAGCAATAAGGCTCGACCACCATTAGTAGGATCATTAGGTATGGCAATTGTTGCTCCTTTAGGCAATTGGTCAAGTGATTTATACTTATTTGAATAGATAGCCATAGGAATTATTATTGTCTTCCCTACTGTCGTTAAGTTAAGATTTCGACCTTCTTTAAAACTATTGAAGTATGGAATATGTTGAAAAGTATTAGCGTCTATTTCCCCTTCTGATAAAGCTAAATTAGGGGCTACATAATCAGTAAATGTAACAATTTCTAATTCAACACCTTCTTTAGCTAAAATCGGCTTTACTTTTTCTAAAATCTCAGTAAATGGTCCAGCTGTTGCCCCCACCTTTAAAACTCTCTTCTCAGAACTCGCTTCCTGACTTGCATTATTCACCTTACTCTCCTTACTATTTGAACATCCAATAACTAGACTAGCCAACAAAACAATGATCACAAATGTTACAGTAATCTTTTTCTTCATTTGAATCCTCCTCTGTTTTCGAATCTCTACCAAGCTTTATTTATAGTTAAATAAAGAAATCCCCTCCTGACAAATGCAGAAGGGGTTATTTTACCACTCTTCTCATCTATCAGAACAATCCGTTCTGCAGGATTTGGCACCACTGCTTACTTAAAATAAATTTTAAGTAGCTGGTTGCCGGGCTTCATCGGGCCAGTCCCTCCACCTCTCTTGATAAGAGATTCATATTATGTTTTATTTTTATAACTTAGTATTTATTTTAACAGAACATCTATAGGTTTGTCAATAATAAATTCATATAAACTTTATTATTCTTCACTAACTTTGTATTATTAAATTATATATAATCAAAATTATTTTAAAACTGCTTCCATAATCCCATAAAAACCCTTGCATCCTTTTAATAATTGATCAACCTCAATATGCTCATCTATAACATGAGCTAAATGTTCTTGAGACGGTCCAAACCCAACAGTTGGAATATTCTTTTCTCCAGCAAAATGACTACCGTTAGTACAAAATGAATAATGTGATATCTCAGGATTTAAACCTACTTGTGCCAGACCGGTTGAAGCCTTTTGAACTAATTCGTGGTCTTTATCATACAACCATGCTGGAAAGAACCGTTCTGCCTTAATCTTTTCTCCTGTCCAGCAGTCTTCTTCATCTTCTGCATAATATACTCGTGCTTCTAAATCTTCATCTATCTCTTTAAGACGATTAATTTCTTCTTCTATCTGATTCAATACCGATTCTTTTGTTTCTCCTACTAATGTTCTTCTATCATAAGTTGCTTTGCATAAATTAGGAACAACTGAAGCCCCAGGATATGGATTAGAAATAATATCTGTTACTTCTAAAATTCCTTCTCCTAGAACATCGTGTTCATTTAAATCGATATTATCAATTTCTTGCATTAGGTTTATCATATGGCGTATAGCATTCTTCCCTATTTGTGGGTTAGAAGAATGTGCTGTCTTACCCAATGTTTCTACTTTTATTTCCGCTCTGCCACGTTGTCCTCTTGCTAAATTTAAATTAGTTGCCTCACCTATTACTACGTAATCAGGCTCTACATATTCGCTAATCTCTCTTCCTGCTACCCCTTCAAAACATTCCTCATGAACAGAACAAGAAATATATACATCGCCTTTAAAGTTCTTGTCTTCAGCAAAACAGCTAGCAGCATAAATCATTGCTGCTACTGACCCCTTCATATCTGAAGCACCACGTCCATAAATCTTATTATCAACAATTTCTGCCCCAAATGGGTCATGACTCCATAAACTTCTATCTGAAATACCCACAGTATCAATATGTCCATCGAAAAGAATACTTTTACCGGTACCCTTACCTTTAATATGCCCAATCATACTTCCATATTTATCAATCTTAACATTATCAAAACCTAATTTTTGCATATTATTCTTTACTGCCTTTGTTACTTCTTCTTCCTCTCCTGAATAACTAGGTGCTTTTATAAGTTCTTGACATAAAGTTATTAATTTTTCCTTTCTACTCTCTGTTAACACTATTTTAACCCCCTTTAAATATTATCGCCTTATCACTTCTCCTGTTATCAATTCAGACCTTTTTTCTTGATGTATAACTGGTCTACCATTTATAATTACTGTTTCAATACCTTCAGGATACTGCATAGGATTTTCAAATGTAGCTTTATTCTTTATCTTTTCTGAATCAAATATAACTATATCAGCTTTCTTACCTTTCTGTAGTACTCCTCTATTATTCAAATTAAATATTTCAGCCGGTTTTAAAGTCATCTTATGTATTGCTTCTTCTAAACTCAATAATCCTTCTTCTCTAACATACTTACCTAGTACTCGTGGGTATGTTCCATATACTCTAGGATGAGGTTTTCCTGCTAATAATCCATCAGTACAAACATTTTGTTCCGGTCTCTGCATAAGCCTAGCCACCTGGTCTTCTTTTCCATAATTAATACGTATTCCTACAGCATTCTCTTCTTCGTAAATCAAATCAAAAGCAGCATTATATGGATCTTTCCCTTTCATTTCAGCAATTTCAAGCAAATTTTTTCCTACACAATCTTTATTTTTATCATTTTTTACACTTGTTATATAAATTCCATCTAATCCAGCAAAATCAATGAAATTATCCCAACCTGGAATACCTTCTTTGATATCATTTATTATTTTTGTTCTTAATTTAGAACTTTCTAATCTATTTAGTAGTTTTTCCGTACCTCCATTATGAACCCAAGAAGGTAGAATCGCTCCAAACATTGTACTACCTATTATATATGGATATTGGTCAAATGAAATTTTAATCCCTTCATCCTTTGCATAATCTAATAATTCTTCTACTTTATCAATCTTCTCCCAATTCTTTTTACCACATATTTTAAAATGTGAAAAATGTACTCTTACACCACTTCTTTTTCCTATTTTAATAACTTCTTTTATAGACTCTATTATTGCATCTGCTTCACTCCGCTGATGGATAACAAATACCTTATCATACTCTGCAACTACTTTACACATTTCTATTAATTCTTCTGTATTTGCATAAGCACATGGAGTATAAAGCAATCCAGTAGATAAACCTACAGCACCAGCTTCTAATGATCTACGTGTAATCTGTCTCATTTTCTTTAACTCATCCTTAGTAGCTGCTCTATCATCAAGTCCCATAGCTTCCATCCGAATATTTCCGTGTGGAACTAGATATGATACATTAGGCCCTATTCCTGACTCTTCTAATAAATTAAGATAACCTTCTGTAGTTTCCCAGTCCCAATTCAATTTATCACTATCGCCATTAAGTCCTGATAAATTTTTTCTCCATGGTTTAGTATATTCTAAAGGAAGCGGCGCCATTGAAATACCATCCTGGCCTAATACTTCTGTTGTTATTCCCTGTCTTATTTTGGGTTCTATATAAGGATCTAATAAAATTCCTAAATCTGAATGACTATGTGTATCAATAAATCCTGGAGAAACTATCTTACCCTTGGCATCTAATATATTATTGAATCCATCTTGGTTAATCATTCCAATTTCAAATATTCTGTCATTTTTGATTAATAAATCAGCTTTAAATCTGCTTTGTCCAGTTCCATCAATAATTAAGCCATTTTTTATTAAAAGCTCATTCAATTTAATCCCTCCCTTCTTGCTATAAGATAGATCACAAGTAATTGCTTCTTCTTTTTTATATAATTTGTTAAAAAGTATACCATTAATTTAATGTCGAAACAAGGAAAAATTAATAGGATTTATAATTTTATAACATATATATAAATTAAACTATGCTATTTTTGTGTATGTTTACCCAGCGTTTTACATAATTACATATGTTAGTTAAGCTAAACTGTAATAAATTTTGTTTATAGTTAAATAAAGAAATCCCCTTCTGATAAATGCAGAAGGGGTTATTTTACCGGGCTTCATAGGGACAGTCCCTCCGCCTCTCTTGATAAGAGATTCATATTATGCTGTAATAGACTAAATATTATATTAAAAATTAAATACTCCTAGTAATCTTGCGGACATAAATAAAATTGCAGTAGTTAAAATAACTTTGATCCATTTATCACCTTTAGCTACAGCAAAATTACTACCTAACCAGGCTCCAATTGCATTACCAATTGCTAAGGCAATTCCTAATACCCAATTCACTTTTCCGTTCATCAAAAAGACTATTAAAGAAGAAACTGTATACATTCCTATAATCATTACTTTAATACTATTGACCTTAACTAGAGAAGTTCCGGTAATTAATGATAAAGAAACAATTATAAAGAATCCAACTCCTCCCTGAATAAGTCCTCCATAGATTCCTACAAAGAAGAAGACAATTATAGCAATCAGTTTCCTAACAGGAGTAAGTTCATCACCAGATGTAATCTCAAATCTCTTTTGAGGTTCCCAAAGAGTTAAAACAAGAACAACTAGCATAACTACCGCTAAAATATTATTAAATATATCTTCTGGTAAGCTAATAGCAAATTTGGAACCGATAATTGAACCTATTGTTGCTGGTATAGCCAGCATAAGTCCTAGCTTATAATTAAAAAATCCTTTTCTTTTAAAGTTTCCTATCGCTACAAGATTTTGAGCCATAATAGCAACTCTATTTGTTCCATTAGCAACAGCAGATGGTAACCCTAAAAAGATTAGAACAGTCATTGCAATAAAAGAACCTCCACCTGCTAAAGTATTAATAAAACCTGCAGCAAGACCTGTTCCAAGGATTAGTAAAAAACTTTGCATAGTTATTTCATTTAACATAATCTAAACACCTCATAAATATATAATTATTTTTAGTTTTCAATGAAATCAGTTATAAATTCTTCTAGGTTAGTTAGTGATTCTTCTACTAACTCCTTACCAAACTCTTTAGTTGCTTTAGTTGCATCACCTAAAGCACCATTTTCTGTCCATTCTTCAAAGTCATAAGTTACTTTGATTGGACCTTTATTCTGCATAGTTAGACTATACGGAAAATCTTTTACTTCTCCTTGAGTTAATTCATCTTGCTTAATTATTTCTGGAGCTAAATAAAGTGCTTCAGAAACTTCTCTTTCACATGAATGTCCAGAGGAATCTGACTTAACATGTTTTTTAATGGCTTCTGGAGCAAGTAAAGTATACTTTATATGAGCAGCCTTTACTCCTAACTCTTCTTTGAGTGTAACAATAGCCGTATCTAATGTTGCTTCATTACCACCATGAGAGTTCAAGAATAAAAACTTTTCGATTCCATGATGCTTTAAAGATTTAACAATATCCCGTAAAAGACTTATCATAGTCTCTGGTAAAAGAGATATAGTCCCTGGGAAATTTAAATGATGAAAAGAAATTCCAAAATTAACTGTTGGAGTTATCATAACTTTTGGATACATTCTTTCACCAACTACTTTAGAATATTCTCTTGCTCTTACTGCATCACAGCTTTCTGCTAAATTTGGCCCGTGTTGTTCATGGGCACCTACAGGAATTACTGCAACTTTTACTGTTTCTAAGGCCTCTTCTACTTCAAGCCAAGACATTTCTTCCATTAAATAAGCGTTCTTTTTACTCATCCTAGTCACTCCTCATCTCTAATTCTCTAATATTTATGCACTTACCTTCTCTGCTACTTGCTTACTTTTATTATTCTGCCATATAGCATAGATTATAGATAGTACTCCTAAAATTAAGAATCCTACTGAAATAGGTCTAGTAAAGAACAAGCTCCAATCTGGACTAGTCATTAAAGCTCGTCTTAAATTAGTTTCGGCAATAGGACCCAAAATAACTCCTAAAATAACCGGTGCTAAAGCAAAGTTATACTTTTTAAGTATATAGCCAATAATCCCCATAACAAAAAGGATATAAAGATCAGAGAATCTATTATTTAAAACATATGCACCAATAACACATAAAGAAAGTATTGTTGGTACTAATAAATACTTAGGTATCTTAGTAATCTTTAAGAATAATCTAGCTCCAACAAACTGTATTATTAACATAAATACTGTTGCCACAAAGAAGCTGACAAAAATACTACCTACTACATCAGGGTTATTTTTAATTAACATTGGACCAGGATTAATACCATGAACCATCAAAGCTGCTAACATTACTGCACTAACAGCACTACCTGGAATACCTAATGCAATCATAGGAATTAAACCACCGCCAGCAGTAGAATTATTACCAGATTCTGAGGCAATAACCCCATCTGCAATACCTGTTCCAAATTTTTCAGGATGTTTTGAAGCTTTTTTAGCTTGATCATAAGCTAAAATATTAGAAATACTTGCACCTGCTCCTGGTATTGCACCAATAAAAGCTCCAATTATTGAAGAACGAATTAAATTTACTGGCTGAGATAATACTTCTTTAGCTGATTCTAAAGGTGCAAATTTAATATTACTATCTATACCAATTCCTGTTGTCTGCTCCTCATCTTCTTCATTCACCTCTAATTCCGTCAATAAACGAGAAACAGCAAAAACACCTATTAGAACTGTTAAGAATGGTATACCAGCCCCAAGATTCTCAATGCCAAAGATAAATCTAGGCACCCCACTCATCGGGTCTACACCAACAGTTGCAATCAATAACCCAAAACAACCTGCTATGAGACCTTTTACAATGGAGTCACCTGTAACACTAGCAATAATAGTTAGACCAAAGACTACTAAAGAGAAGTACTCCCATGGCCCTATCTTCATAGCTAAATTAGCTACTTGAGGTGCAATCGTAATCAACAAGATCATACTTATTAGAGAACCAAAGAATGAAGACCAAATCCCGATTCCTAAAGCTCTTCCAGGTTCTCCTTTCTTCACCATTGGAAATGCATCAAAGGTTGTTGCCACTGCAGAAGGAGTCCCTGGGATTCCTAGTAAACCTGCAGTAATCAATCCACCTGATAATCCTCCAATGAATACACCAACCATAGTAGTGACACCTTGAATAGGACTCATCCCGAATGTAAAAGGCAAAGTCAATACTATAGCCATAGTAATTGTAAAACCTGGTATTGCTCCAGCTGTAATCCCAGCAGCAACACCTATGAACATCTTAATTAATATACTTAAATGAAATACTTCTTGAATTCCTTGAACTAATATTTCCAACATATATAATACCTCCTCGCTTATAACCTACTCAAATAAAATTCCTGTTGGAAAGACAACTGTTAAATAACTCTGGAAGAAATAATAAGAACCTAAACTAAGTATAATAGCAATAACCAACATTATAGGCAATTTCTTCATCTTATTTGGTCCCAGCATCCATTGAGTAGCAATAATGAATGAGAATGTAGAAATTCTAAAACCAATATAACGCATTAGCTTGATATAAATAAGGAAAAACATCAATGTAAAGAAAGGATATTTATACCTATTCAAAACCGTCGTAAAATTGAAAGATGATTCTTTATTAAATACGTCCTTTATCTTAGACAGAATTAATAATAGAGATAAAACCCCCATAAAAATTGCTATTAATTTAGGAAAAGCACCAGGCCCTAATACAGCGTATTTAGAGACTGGAAATGCATCTGCTTGTAAATAGACTACACTACTTAATATCAATAATATAATACCAATTAAAATTTCACCCAATTTAAATCTTAACCTCCTCTACTTCTCAAAAGTTAAAGAATAATATCTTGGATGAATATTCATCCAAGATATCATTTAATCTATAAACTACATATTTTTAGTTGCTTTTTCAAACTGCTTATCTATCTTATCTAAGTAATCAACATAATCATCTGTGCCGATAAATTCTACATTAATGCCTAATTTATCTAAAGCGTTGATAAACTCTTGGTCATTTGTCAACCCTTTTACAGCCTCCTC
The DNA here is from genome assembly GCF_900167185.1 of Selenihalanaerobacter shriftii. Lineage (NCBI taxonomy): Bacteria > Bacillati > Bacillota > Clostridia > Halanaerobiales > Halobacteroidaceae > Selenihalanaerobacter > Selenihalanaerobacter shriftii. The sequence goes on along the minus strand of NZ_FUWM01000012.1, from coordinate 21,875 downwards.
TAAGGCAGCTACTTTAGCCTTTGGAGTTCCTTTAGGAGCAACGATTCCACGTCTAATACTCCATAATACATCATAACCAGCTTCCTTAAGTGTTGGCACATTAGGAGTCTTGTCTGAACGAGTCTTAGTGGCAGATGCTAAGAATTTAAAGTCTCCATTCTCAACAAACTGAGCGGCTGATGAATAATCTACAATACTAGCATCAATAAAACCACCAGCTAAAGCTTGTACTCTCTGACCAGTTCCTTCATAACCAACCATTCTAAACTCTGTTCCAATTTGATCACCTAACACATTTGCCCACACATGTGCCGCTCCTCTTAAAGTAACACCAAAACTAATTTTTCCTGGATTAGAACGTGCATCGGCAGCAAATTCTTCTACTGTATCCCAAGGTGCATCACTTCTAACTACCAAATATTGAGGTGTATCTGAAATAGATGCTATCGGAGTAAAAGAATCATAATTAAGATCTGTTAATCCTACATGATTAGCTATTAATAATCCTTCGTGAATTTGACCAATGAAATAGCCATTAGCCGGTTTATTAGATAATTCTCTTAAGCCTAACGTACCACTAACTCCTGGCTTATTAATAACTACCATAGATTCATCTAAGTAATTTTCAATATGTTTAGCCACCAATCTCATAACAGTGTCACTACCACCACCTGGTGACCAAGGCACAATCAACTGTACCGGTTTATCTGGATAACTCTCAGCAAAACTAAGACTAGATACCAACATAACAATAAGTACTGCTAAAACTACACTTCTACTTACTTTACTAAACATAATAATTTCTCCTCCTCCTTCATTCTCTACTACTTTTTATATTATAAGCTGTGATAAGAAGTATACCATTGATTTAATGTCGAAACAAGTAGAATTTAATAGAATTTTTGGTTTTATAGCATTCATATAAATCAAATTATATTACTTTGTATATATATAACCATTATTTTACATACTTACATAAGTCAGTCTAGCTAGTATTCTTAATACTTAAAACTATTTAATAAAAAAGCATACTCCATGTATTATAGAGTATACTTATAATTACATACATTGATTTTTAATTAATCATTATTCCTCTAAGCTTCCTTAGTTATAAATAGATATCTCTTGTTCCTGTTTTAACTTTTTCTAATCCTCGTTTTGTCTCTTCTTTAATTACGGAATTTTGAATTTTATCTAATTGCTGTCTAACTAATTTTTCCGCTACTTTCTTGGTATCTTGTGAAGCATAATCCTCTAAATATTCCTGAAAGGTAAGTAATGCATTTGGCTGACAAAATTTATGAATATCACCAGACTTAGCTAAATCCATAAAATCCTCACCAGTTCTTTCCGTACGATAACAAGCAGTACAAAAGCTAGGCAAATATCCAGATTCGCAAATTCCCTTAATTACCTGATCAGGTGATCTATGATCTGCTGTCTCAAATTGCTTAGCCTCCTGTTCACTACTTTGTCCTTCTTTATATCCTCCTGGATCAGTACAAGAACCAGCACTCATTTGTGAAATTCCTAAATCTAATAATTCTTCTCTCAATTCTATATTTTCTCGCGTAGAAAGAATTATTCCAGTATAAGGAAGAGCTAAACGAATAATAGCAACTAATTTCTCGAAGTCTTTATCAGAAACTGGTGCTGGAATATCATTTAGTTTAACTCCAGAAGCTGGCTTCCACCTAGGAATAGAAATAGTATGTGGCCCAACTCCAAATTTTTCATCTAAATATTGAGCATGTTGAAACATAGCCAATACTTCATATTTATAATCATAAAGCCCAAACAAAACTCCTAATCCTATATCATCTATACCTGCCTCCATAGCTCTATCCATAGCAGTCAAATGATATTCATAATCAGACTTTGGACCAGAAGGATGCATCTGCTTATAAGTCTCTCGATGATAAGTTTCCTGGAATAATTGATAAGTTCCAATACCGGCTTCTTTTAACCTTTTAAAGCCATCTACCTCTACAGGGGCTATATTAATATTTACCCGCCGAATATCTCCACTAGCATAAACTGTTTCTATGGCTTCCACTACTTTATCTAAAGAACCAGCCTTAGGGTCTTCACCAAATTCAATTAAAATTCTTTTATGCCCCAATCCTTCAATTACTTCAACCTGTTGGCTGATTTCTTTAGGAGTTAAGCTAATCCGTTCTAAATCACGATTATCTTTTTTAAATCCACAATAAACACAATTATTAATACATTTATTACTAATATAAAGCGGGGCAAATAAAACTACTCGGTCTCCATAAATCTCATCTTTAATCTTCTTAGCAGTTACAAATATCTCATTTAAAAGATTTTCATCTTCAACTTGTAATAAAGCAGCTGTTTCTTGAATGTTTAATCCTTCTTTAGTTTCTGCTTTTGCTATGATCTCCTTAATCTTAGATGAATCTTGCTTCTTAGCTAATAAACTTTCAATCTTTTTAGGCTTAATAATTTTTTGCATTTTACCGCCTCCTACACTACTACAATATGCTTGATATCCTAAAATATTTTTCTTTTTAAATTTAATCCTAATATTGATCCCTTTCTTGATAGGTAGTATGCAATAAAGAATGAGCCTTTTCTCCACCAATTTGTCCTAAATAACTTTGATATATCTCTTCTATTATAGGATTTTCATGAGATTTTCTAATCTTCTTGCTTTGATCAATATCATATAAACCAGCTCCCCGCTGAGACAGAATCTCTTGATTAGTTGGAATTGGCTGTCCTCCTCCGCCAACGCAACCTCCTGGACAGGTCATTACTTCAACAAAATGATATTCTTTTTTACCATCTTTAATAGCTGCTAATACTTCATCTACATTACCTAAACCATTGATGACTGCTACATTAACCTTCTGACCATCTAATTCAACACTTGCTTCCCTTACTCCTTCAAACCCTCTTACTTGAGTAAAATCTAATCTTTCTAATTCATCATTAGTTACTTTTTCATAGACAGTTCTTAATGCTGCTTCCATTACTCCACCAGTCACACCAAAGATATCTCCAGCTCCAGTAGTAATTCCAAGAGGATCATCAAATTCACCGACTGGTAAATCCAATAATTCTACTCCACTAACCTTTAACATTCTTGCTAGTTCACGAGTAGTGAGCACTAAGTCTACATCTCTATTCCCATCAACTTCCATCTCTTCCCTAGTTGCCTCAAATTTCTTAGCAGTACAAGGCATAACAGAAACGACTACTATATCCTCAGGAGCAATATTTTTGGTTTCAGCATAATAGCTTTTAACCAATGCTCCAAACATCTGTTGAGGAGATTTACAGCTAGAAAGATGCGGTAATAAGTCACTATGAAAATGCTCCATATACTTAATCCATCCTGGACTACAAGAAGTAAATAACGGTAGTGGACCATCATTCTGTAATCGAGATAACAATTCATTGCCTTCTTCTACAATAGTTAAGTCAGCTGAAAATACAGTATCAAAAATTTTGTCAAATCCTAATCGCCGCGCCGCAGTTACTAATTTTTCCGTAATTGGAGTTCCTGGATCTAATCCAAATTCTTCTCCTAAAGCAACTCTAACTGCCGGAGCTATTTGGATTACAACATGCTTATTTTCATTACTTAATTCTTGCCATACTCGTTCAGTATCATCAATCTCTTTAATTGCAGCCACTGGACAAGCATGAATACATTGACCACAGTAAGTACAAGCTACATCCTTCAATACCTGTTTATAACCAGGTGAAATTATAGCTTTAGAACTGCGCTGATTAGGATATAAAGCTTTAACTCCTTGAACTTTTTCACAGACACTGACACAACGTCGACACTTAATACATTTACTATAATCCCGAACAATGGAAGGAGTAGTCTTATCTAACTTATAATCACTGGTTTCTTGAGTAAATCTTACTTTTTCTATTCCTAAATCCTTAGATAATTTCTGTAATTCACAATTGGTATTACGTTCGCATTTTAAACAGTCTTGAGGATGATTAGCCAAAATCAATTCTAAATTTAGTCTTCTTAACCTTCTAATCTCTGGGGAGTTAGTCGTGATTTTTAGACCTTCACTAACAGGAAAAGTACAGGCAGTTTGATATCCTTGCCCTTCTATTTCTACTATGCAGATTCGGCAAGCTCCAATTTCATTTATATCTTTTAAATAACAAAGGGTTGGAATCTTAATTCCTTTTTCTTTAGCTGCTTTTAATACTGTTTGATTGGCTTTAACTTCAAAATTTTGTCCATCAATTATTACTTCCATAATCTTTCCCTCCTATTTTGCCCTTCATTTAGAGGAGCGGTTAAATCTCGACAACTACCTGTAGTGCAAACCTTATCTTCAATATGATTTAAATATTCATCTTTAAAATATCTAAGTGTAGTATAAATTGGAGTAGGTGCTGTCTGTCCTAAACCACAAAGAGCAGTCTTAGACATCGTATCTGCTAAATCTTTTAATCTATCTAAATCTTCTAAAGCACCTTCTCCTTGGGAGATTTTATCTAATATATTATAAAATCTTGTATTTCCTTCTCGACATGGAACACATTTACCACAGGATTCATGTTTAAAGAAACGCATAAAACATTTAACCATATCAACAATACAATGGGTTTCATCCATAATTAGTAATGCACCAGAACCTAAAGTCATTCCGATTTCAGCTAAAGAATCATAATCCATTGGAGTATCGAGTAATGTCTTAGGCATACATCCCCCAGATGTACCTCCACTTTGTGCCATCTTAAATTCTCTATCATCAGCAATACCGCCGCCAAAATCTTCTATAATTTCTCTTAAAGGAGTACCCATTGGTACTTCAATTACTCCTTCATTTTCTACATCTCCGCTTAATGTAAATACTTTAGTTCCAGGACATGTTTCAGTTCCAATATTACTAAACCACTCCGCACCTTTTTTAATAATAACCGGAATATTGGCTAGCGTTTCTACATTATTAACTAAAGTAGGCTGCCCCCATAAGCCTTCATTAGGAGGATAAGGTGGTTTTACTTGTGGTTCTCCTCTTTCTCCTTCAATCGATTTTATTAAAGCTGTTTCCTCACCGCAGACATATGCTCCTGCTCCTTCTCTAATCTTAATTTCAAAATCAAAGCCAGAATCAAATATATTATCACCTAATAATCCTAAATTTTCAGCTTGTTGAATAGCAGTTTCTAACCTACTCACAGCTAATTGATACTCACCTCTAATATAAATGTAACCAGTATTAGCTCCTATGACATAACCAGCTATGGCCATGGATTCTAATAAAGTATGTGGATCACCTTCCATAATCAATCTATCTTTAGAAGTACCTGGTTCACCTTCATCAGCATTAGCTATTACATACTTTTCTTTTCCTTCGGCTTGATTGGTAAACTTCCATTTTAAACCAGTCCGAAAGCCCGCTCCTCCTCGACCTCTAAGGCCAGATTCATCTATCATTTCAATTATTTTCATCGGTTCTAACTCAGTTAAAACAGTACCCAACTCTTTATACCCATCACGAGCAATATAATCTTTTATATTCTCAGGATCAATAAGTCCACAATTTCTTAATACAATTCGCATTTCATCTGCAAATACTTCATCTCTTGCATAAGGAGTAATAATTTTATTATCTATTTCTGCTTCATACAATAGTCTTTTAACTGGTCTCCCCTTTAACAGGTGTTCCTCTACAATCTCTTTTATATCTTCTATCTGTACTTTACCATAATAAACTCCGTCTGGATAAATAACTATTAACGGAGATACCTCACAAGGACCTAAACATTCTGTTTCTACTACTTTTATCTCCTGATCAAGATTAAATTTCTTTAATTCTTTTATTAAAGTTCTTTCAATTTCTTTAGCTCCTTTATTGGCACAACCTTCTCCACTACAAACTAATACATGACTTCTATAAAAAGCTATTGTTAGTCACTCCCTTCTTTAATACTTCTCTAAAATGGTAACTAATTTAGTAGAAGTTAAATTGCCATAAACGGTATCATTAATCATAATTGCCGGAGCAACTCCACAAACTCCTAAGCAACTAGTTAATTCTAAACTAAATTTATCATCATCAGTAGTCTCTCCAATATCAACATCTAATTTCTCCTGCACCTCAGTTAAAATATTAGTCGCCCCTTTGACATGACAAGGAGCACTCTCACATATCCTAATTATGTTTTCACCCTTTTGCTCAGTATCCAACAAAGTATAAAAAGTAGCCACCCCATATACTTTACTTAAAGGAATATTTAATTTTTTAGCTACTACTTTTAAACCTTCTTCACTCAAATAACCTAATTCTGCTTGAACTGCATGTAATACTGAAATTAAAGGTGTTCTTTCAGATGTAAAATTCTCTGTAATCTCTTCAATAGTCGCTTCCATGCTCTTTACCTCCTTAAATTATTCTTCTTCAACCTGCCATTTACCAACAACTTGATTATTAACTATATGTTGCGTAACAATTTCTCTAGCCAACTTAGGAGTTAAGTTCCCATAAAGTACCGTTGGCTGATCTTCTGCCTTTATTTGAACCAGTGGTTCCTGGTCACAAAGCCCAATACATCCTGTATGATTAACAACTACATGTTCTAACCCTCTATCTCTTAACTCATCTAAAATAACTTCTGAAATTTCTCGAGCTCCAGCAGCAATACCACAAGTCCCCATTGCAACAGTAACCTTAATTTGTTTCTCTTCATCATTGTCTTTCGAACTTTTTTTAAGTTTTTCTTGGAGTAGATTTAATTCTTTTAATGAACTTATTTTCTTATTCTTTAAATTATAGGCATCAGTTGTTACCTTTTCTTTCACTATACTCCCTCCTCACTAATGGTTAATTCTAAATTCTAATTTCTAGCTTACTAATAAATAATTGCAATTTTCATTCCAATACTTTCATTATGCTTTAAAAAACTCCGAAAAATGCTATAAAGCTTAATTTAACAGTAAATCCAATAATTCACAACCTTTTTGAGACAAATTAAAATTTTCTGAAATTTATTTAGGAACTGTATGATAATTGTACACTCTTCCTACGTGAAGGATTTCGCTTGGTGTCATGCCAGTTGATCAAGGTTAAAATAGAAAGAAGCTGTATAGTTTTCATACATGTATGAAAACTATACAGCCAAATCTGAAGGCTAATATTAATTTATAATTGTAATTTAAAGATTATATTTATTAATCTTTTGATATAAAGTTGAACGAGAAATTTCCAATAATTCTGCAGTCTGTTTCTTATTCCAATTAGTTAATTCCAACGCTTTTCTAATGGTTTGTTTTTCAACTTCTGCTATTAATTGATTAAGAGGTTTAATTTCTGTCCCATCTGTCAATACAGGAATTGCACTACCCTTCTGTAAGATATAATTAGGTAGATGATTAGGTTTAATTATATCTTCATAAGTTAGACTGAAGGTTTGAATAATTGTATTTTCTAATTCCCTTACATTGCCAGGCCAGTCATATTGCATTAATTTGTTTAAAGCTGATTTAGAAAGAGATTTTTTAGGAAGTCTCTGTTCTGCTGTTAACTTGGTAGTAATATAATCTATAATTACCGGTAAGTCTTCTATTCGAGAACGTAATGATGGGGTCTTAATTGTAATTACATTCAATCTATAATACAAATCTTCTCTAAAGTCGCCATCTTTAACCATCTGCTTTAAATCACGATTAGTGGCAGCAATTACTCGAATATCTATATTTATTGTTTGATTACCTCCAACCCTTTCTATCTCTCCTTCCTGGAGCACACGTAATAATTCCGCTTGCATCCGTAAAGACATATCTCCTACTTCATCTAAGAATATAGTACCTCCATCAGCTAATTCAAACTTACCAGGTTTGCCACCTTGCTTAGCTCCAGTAAAAGCACCTTCTTCGTAACCAAACAATTCTGCTTCTAATAAGCTTTCAGTAATAGCCGCACAATTAACCTTTATAAATGATTCATTTTTTCGCTGACTTGTATTGTGAATGGCGTGGGCAAACATCTCTTTACCAGTACCGCTCTCACCTAGAATTAAAATCGTTGATTTAGTCTGAGCAGCCTGTTGAGCTTTAATCTTAGCTTCTTTAATTTCTACACTCTTCCCTTTTATATCTCCAAAGGAATACTTAGTCTGGGAATCTTGTGATAACTTCTCTTTATAATAATTAACTTCTTCCCGGGTCTGGTCTAAAAGATAAGGTAAACACATCTCAATTTCTGCCATCCCTTGATAAACAGCCACTGCCTTTTCTCGACAAGTGTCATATCCACAGGCTCCACAGTTTAATTCATCGCTAGGAGTGACTTTATTTGTATAAGTTAATATTTCTTTAACCTCTTGTTCATTAGGAAATTCTTCATCATGAGAAACAGTTTTAAACTTACATTTTAAATCTAATTTCATTAATGCTTTTTTAAGTTGGTCCTTATTATTTTCTGATTTTTGAAGTCCATCTTCCTTAAAATATTTAGCTACCTCCCTTTGCCGAGCAAATAAGGATAACTCACTATCTATCTTAGGACCATCAATGCATCCATCACAAAATAATATATCTAATAACCTAATATCTATTTCATCGTCTAAAACACCACTGAGCAACTGATGACAATTATGACTTCCTTCAGTAATTAAGATCTCATCAGAAGAAATACTATCTAAATTAGCAGTTAAACCTCCAGATAAAGCAAAGTTATCACTATGAGGTAAATAATTTTGATTAAATTCTCTATACTCTAAATTCTTAAAGGTCTCTAATCCTTCTTCTCTAGACATTTCTTTAATCTCTTTAAAGGTTAAGACAGCATCTATCTTCCCTGCTGCTTCTTTAATTTGTATTTCTGATTTTTTGGCAATGCAAGGACCGATAAATACTACTCTCGTCTCTGGATTATTCTCTTTGATTAGATTTCCAATAACTATCATAGGTGACACTAATGGAATTAAATTATCTACTAATTGTGGATAATGTTTTTCTATTAAATTAACTACTGCTGGACAAGCAGTACTAATTAAGTTCTTCTTATTTGAATTAATTAAATATTCATCATATTTTTCTGCTATTAATTGGGCTCCTAAGGCAACTTTATAAACTTGGTCAAACCCTAATTTTTGTAACCCTGCTACTACTTGTTCTGGCTCACACTCTGTAAAAGAAGCAATAAAGGAAGGAGCTATACAGGCTACTAATTCTTCTCCTTGCTGACTCCAATTCTTAATTTCATGACGATAACTTTTTGCTTCTCTTGCATTACGGGCACAAACATCAAGACAATAACCACAAGTAATACATCTATCTTCTACTATCCGGGCTTGATTATCTTCTACTTTAATAGCTTTAACTGGACATTGTCGCACACAGGCATAACACCTTTGGCATTTAGTACCATCAATTTCTATTACAGTAGTCACTAAAATCCTCCTCAATTCCTCTTAATCTTTACTTACAATTATAACTAATAATCAATTATATGTCTAATCTATGATTGATCCTGTCTAAGCACCTTCTACTTGATAAGCTAATGTAGAAGCCCCATAAAAAATACCTCCTGAGATTCTAGATTAGAATCTCAGGAGGTATTAAAACTTTTATAATTTTATTTTATCTCATATTACATCATCATAATTAATTACTTTTTCAGGTTCTATTATAACAAAATCTTTATCCCACTCTCCACTAAAAGCCTTATATACCAACTTCAAAGATCCTTTTACTATCTCATGAGTTAAATTAAACTCTTCTGCCATATCACTGATTTCCGGAAGAATTTCTTCTGGCTTATAAGCTCCTGTATCTATTACACTTAATCTTTCATAATTATGCAACATCTTATCAAAAATAACTTCTGCTTTTTCTGGCCCATATTTATTTACACAATAAGTATACTCTTGCCAAATATTAGCCTCATTTCTTAAGTAACCTCTAGTAAAATAGTAAGATGCAATTTCTCTATCTATTTTTTGTCTTCTTTCATTTCCTCCTAAGAATAAGGAAATACAATCATCTACTTTAGGAAAGATTATTCGAGCATTTGATGAAGATAATCCTACTAAAGAATTGCCACAACTCCCAAATAGTAATATAATATTTTCTACATTTTCAATTTTATTAATTTGATCTTGAATAGCAGTATTAAGTTTATTAGGAACATTGTGAAGTCCAGAATCAATCCACAGAATCGGGTAATGCACTCCTAAATCATCTACCACAAATCTAATTTCATCTCTTAAAGTATTACAAGCAACAATAATGTTTTCCAAAGTAAAATCACCACCTTTTCAACTAACTTACCTTACTAGGAAATGTAATATTTAATGCAAAAATAGCTTGAGCAGCAAATATAAGCACTGCAACTATAAAACCTTTTGTATAGCCAAATGATGTTATTATAGGCATTACTATAAATGGTAAGCCAATAAATCCCCCAATATTCATTAAAGAAGTTAAAAGACCAGAGGCACCTCCAACATGTTGTGGTTCAACAGGGTCATCTTCCATACGAGTTAAAAAAACAGGAACTTCCATAATTAATGGTAAAGCTCCACCGGCAAGATATCCAGCAAGAGCAGTTCCAATCCATAAAACAGTAATATTATCACCTGAAAACCAGGTTAATGTCATAATTACGGCAAAAGCTATTGGTAAAATAAATAAAAATAATTTCCGTTTATCTAACTTATTAGCCCAGGTTGGAAGAGTTAAAGAACCCAAAATTCCAGGGTAAGTTAACATTGAAGCTATTCCTCCCCCAGTAGACATTGGTATTCCGTACATCTTATTTAAGCCTCCTGGATAAGCCGCCTGAACAGAAACCATACCTGCCATCGCCATGAATACAGCAAAAGCTGCTGCCCAGATGCTTTTACTTTGTATAGCAGATTTAAGACCATCCACTAAAGAAGTAGGAGGCAATTCCTTACCAGGAGGAGTATCTCTCACTATTGCAAAAAAGACTATGCCTAACACTATAATTAATATTCCAAAAAGAATATTCCCACTAGACCAGCCCGGAAGATATGGAGCTATTACTAAACCTGTTGCAATTCCTCCCATCAAGCCAGTGTTATAAATCCCAGTTGCTAACCCTGTCTCTTCAGGAGGGAACCAGATGCTTACTAGTTTAGGGAGATTAGGCATAATTAATCCTAGACCTACTCCAACAATCATCATGGGAGCTAGTAAAGAAATGAAACCATTTGCTTGAAATCTTCCTAAAATTCCAAGTCCTGAAATAATTATTCCTAATGAAGCAGTTTTTCTAAGGCCCAATCGATCAGCCAACATACCTCCACCTATAGCCAAGAGACCAGCAATCAAAAAAGGAATTGTAAAAGCAGTTGAATACTGAGACGAATCTATTTGATAAATCTCTAACAATTTATGTTCAAGCGTCGGCATAACATACCAGGCCATTGCTATAGAGAAAAAACTAAGCCAGGCAATTCCTAAGACTACCCATCGGCGTGGAGATACTATTTCTGCTTTATCACTTTGCTCTAAATTAGCGCTCATTATGTAACCACTCTCCTTTAACAGAAAATTATTCATTTTCTGAAAATATAGCCTATCAAAATTTCCTCTTAAATCATAGCTAAATTATACAGTTTAAGAGTAGGTCCAGTCTCACGACTGGACCTTTTAATTTTATTAATAGACTCCATATTCTCTTCCTGCTTCAATTATTGCCTGCATATTCTCTGGCTCGGCATCATCAACAACAACACCAGTACTAAGTATGAAACCGCCACCATCAGCTACATCATCTATAAGATTCTTTACATAATCTTTTACGTCTTCTGGAGTTCCTGTTTTAATTAATGAAGCTGAAACGTTTCCACCAATAGCAGCCTTACCACCTAAATGCTTCTTGGCTTCAACCATGTCAGTCTTATCAAATAGCCAGTAAATTCTTTCTTCTGGTAAATCTGGATCTGCTATTAAATCTAAACGTTTATTATAAGCACCTTCTACAAATAAGAATGGAACACATCCCTCTTCTATTAGTCCTAAAAGTACTTTCTTTAAAGTAGGCCAATAGAACTTCTGGAACTGTTCTCTAGACATGAAGCTATCGGCTCCTTTATGAAGAGGTATAAATACCATTGGAGAATTATTTGCAGTTGCAGCTCTTACTCCTGTCTCAACCATAATCGGTACAATTTGTTCCATGGCTTCAAGTATCTTTTCAGGACGTCGGAACATATCAATCATTAATGGTTGAGTTCCTCTTAACGTATCACTAAGTACATCAAATGGTGCTTTAGTAACCCCACCTATAAATCCTGGACGTCCATAAGTAGCGCTCACTCTTCCGTCAATCTCACTAATAGCTTGCATCCATTCAAATGCTTGTTTCCCCGCTTCCATATATTTTTCAAATGATTCTTGAACATCAGGCATTCCAACTGGGAACATACTAAAACCTACAAAAGGTAATTCAACTAAATCCGTAAAAGGAGCTAACTGAGACCACGGGGTTAAACTTCCAAATATTCGCGGTAAATATTTTCTCATCCAGAAACCAGATGGATCAGCAATAAGTTCATCGTATTCATCAGCCTTCATGTATTCATCTTCAACACATTGGTAAGATGTGTCTGGATCTGTTCCATGACCAGGCCATCTATATAATTGATAATCAAGTGTTTCAAATACAGGTCCAGGACCAATCATAGTAGTTGAAACCAAAAAATCAAAATTAAAATCTTTATTAAACTTTTCCCAGGCCATACCTAGTTTATCATAATCATACATTGCTTCCTCAGCAGTAATCCCGGCATATTCTGCTGGATAAAAACCCATATTAGGTACAATAGGAACTCTATCTGGCTCTCTTAATTCAATTACATCTTTTAATCTATCTACAGCTTTCTTATAGTCTTCTTCAGCTTCCTCGTCTACGAACTCAATATTTTCAGGAGATCTATAGGACTCAAATCTTGTCTCAAACTTCTCATCAGAGCTAAGTTCATCCCAGTTATCAGTAAGTTTCATCATTACTCACTCCCCATCCATTTCTTTGCTAATGCCACAGCTTCCATAGCATCATCACCAAAAGCGTCAGCTCCAGTATATTTTCTAATTTGATCGTCAATCGGTCCTCCACCAATCATTATCTTAACATTATCTCGTAATCCTTCAGCTTTAATAGTATCTATAGTTTCTTTCATTTTGTCAAAGACAGTTGTTAAAAATCCACTTAGAGCAACAATATCAGGATCAACCTCTTCAATCTTATCTATAAACTTTTGAATCGGAGCATCTACACCTATATCATGTACTTCAAAACCATTGATATCTAACATGAAAGCCACAATATCTTTACCAATATCATGAATATCACCTTGAACTGTTCCTAATACAATAGTTCCTAGCTTTTCACCATCTTCTTCTTCTTCTAAATGAGGTTTTAAGACTTTCATGATATCATTTAACATTTCACCAGACATCATGAGTTCTGGAAGAAAGTATTCACCTTCTTCAAAGCGATTACCGATAACCTCCATAGCTTTTTTACAATCATCTAATATCTCTCTAGGGTTTATTCCATCTTCAATCTGACTCTTTATTAAATCTAGTGCTTCATCTTCTCTTAAATCTGCCATTAATTCTACTAAGTTTCCAGACATAAATTTTACCTCCTTTATAATTTAAAAGCAAATTAATATTTTTTCAATAATTAACTCCAGCTCACTCTTCCTAAATTTTTATATCTTGATGATACCTCCTTTCTTTTTTAAGTTTAATAACATTTATGTTAAAATTTAAATAGTTAACTTATTACTTTTTGCTGCTTTAATATAATTACCACAATATTTATCATTGCCTAAAAGAGTATCTCCTGCTATAGCTAAAGACATAATCTTTTCATCTAATGGGTCTAAAATAGCACTATCCATCCCCCTACTCATACCTAATACTACATAAGTTTGATTTAGTAATCGTCTCATTGGTAAACCATGAGAAATATTACTTAGCCCACAGGTAATATGGATATCCTCATATTTATCAGTAATTGTATCTATAGCATTTAAGATTTCAATTCCCATCTTAACATCAGTCCCAATCGGTTGAACTATTGGATCTACATAAATATTCTCCATAGAAATTCCATCATCAATTAAAGCTTCAACTAACTTAGTAGCTACATTGATTCTATCATCAGCATTCTTAGGCATCCCACTATCATCCATAGCTAACGCTACTACGGAAGCATTATATTCTTGCAACAATGGTAAAATCTGTTCATATCTTTCTTCTTCAGCAGTAATAGAATTAATTATAGCACCTTTTTCATGTTCATACGCTTCTAAACCACGTTTAAGTGCCTCTGGATTAGGACTATCTATACAAAGTGGTACATCTACAACTTCCTGAACTGTTTTAACTAACCATTCTAATGCTTCTGGTTCTTCTTTAATTAGAGTCCCACAATTAACATCAATATAATCTGCACCTACTTCTTCTTGTTTTTTAGCTAAATCTTGAATAAATTCTTTATCTCTCTCCTTAACTGCTGGTTCTACTCCTTCTCTACTAGTGTTAATTAGTTCTCCAATAATTATCATTTAATCCTCACTCCTTTAATATGGATGATATAATTTGTATTAATTTAAAGAATTATAATCTAATAACTTTTACTTCTATCAGATTATAATTACGTGGAAATCACTATACAACCATTGTGGATGTATAGTTGTATAGACATGTGAAATCAAAAACAATGTCCCTAATATTCTGAAAATTATTAATTTGAATTAGAAATTCTCTTCTAGTATATCTTTAACTAATTCAACAGCATTATTAGCATCAGTTTCAAAATAATCTGCTCCTGTATACTCTTTAATATTCTGATTGACAGGATATCCACCTATAATAATTGTGACTTCATCTCTTAGATCTGATTCACTTATTAAATCAATAACTTTTTTTACCTCATTAATTGTAAATGTTAAAAGTACGGAAATACCAAGAACAGATGCTCCAGTCTCTTCTAATCCTTTGACAAATTCTTCTGGTTTAACATCTACACCTAAATCATAAACATTAATTCCAACTGATTTTAACAAATAAATAACAAGATTCTTTCCTAAATCATGAATATCTCCTTCAATGGTTCCCATAACAATATCAATTTCACCATCATCACCATGCTCCTTAGGAAAATATGGTGCTAAAATCTCCATTACACATCTTAATATCTCTTCTGACATTATTAAGTCTGATAAAAAGTAAGTTCTATCACTATATCTTTTACCTACAATTTCTACTCCCAATTGGCATTGCTCTACAATTTCTAGAGGTGTTATATCATTTTCAATTTTCTCTCTAACTAATGTTAGTGCTTTCTCTTCCTCTAAATCAGCAACTGCATTAATTAAGTCTTTTTTCATGCTCATAAACCCCTTTAATCTCCGGTAGTATTATCCATTGACCAACTAATTGTACTAGTAAATTTAAAACGATCTCCTCGACAAACTGATTTACCCCATCCAACTGGATTCTTATCAGCATCATATAATGTCTGCTCAACAACAAATACTGGTTCATTCAACTCTATTCCAAGAACTACTGTCTCTTCTTCTGTAGCTACTGATGCATGTAAGATTCGCTTACTCATTGTAGGAAACTTTTCTCCATGAAGAGTAGCTAAATTTGATAATGAAGGATCATTTAATTCCGATTCCAATATTGGTTTCTGCTTAGTATATACTACATATTTATTTTCATAAACTAATGGTTCTTCTTGTGTTGATAAAAGCAAGCGGTAATATAGACAATTAGTATTTAAAGGAACGTTTAATTTTTTAGCAAGCAATTTATCTGCCCTAACTATTTTCACCCCTAAAAGCTTAGTACGAGGTTGCATCCCTCTTTTTCTTATCTCTTCATGAAAATTTTTCAATTCAAATATAACATCTTCTAATTTAGGTTTGGCTACAAAGGTTCCTTTCCCTTTTTGAGTATAAACCATACCAGCATTTGTGAGTTCAGAAATTGCTCTACGTACCGTCATCCGACTAATATCATACTTTTCAGAAATTTCATTCTCAGACGGTAACGCTTCTCCTGGAGTAAGTCTACCTTGCAAAATTTGCTTTTCAAAAATTTTTGCTAGTTGATAATATATAGGAATAACAGAATCTTTATCAAGTTTTTTTACTTCTTGGTTATAATTTTTTATCATAAACCTCACCTTGTATAGACATCTACACTTCATTTGATTAAATAATACCATAAATAAGTAAATCAGTCAAGAAATTTATGGTATTATTTAATATTAATGAAAAATTAGAATAATTAAATCTTATTTTACGCATTAGTTTTAAAATTAATATATTAAGTTTAACATAACACTGCTTCTGTCAAAGCAATTAAACTATTGTAGTCTAAATTCTTATCCTCAGAAATCAATTGGCATTCCTGTAAATGTTTCTCTCTCCATCTATTCCACTTATTATCTATATCAACCTCATTCTCCACTAATACATTTAATTCTGATAATTTACTCATTCCAAGCTTATGTAAGTTTGCTGACCCTAAAAAGAATTTACATCTATCTATACAGATAAACTTAGAATGAATCATTCTATCTGACATATAAACCTTTACTTTTGAATTGGACTCATCAATTATTTTATGCAAAATATGTTGATTCAGTGACTGCTGAACATTGGACTCTCTAGAAGTTATTATAGTAACATTAATTCCTCTTTTGGAAGCAGCAATAATTTCTTCTGTTATATCCCGGTCACCAAAATAAGCCATCTCTATATCTACTCTGTATCGTGCTCCCTTTAACAGTTTCAAAACTTTAGGTTTGATTTCAAAGAGATTCTGTTCTCTGATATTAAAATAAAATTCAACATCTTGATAACCAATTTTAGAGCTTTTACCGGTGTATCTATTCCAAAAATAATCCACTAATTTAGAATCCACAAATTTAATCATATAATCTGCATATTCTTCAGTTCTTCCATCAATTGTTTTATCACCAATATTAATTCCACCTAAAATCAATACTTCATTATCAAAAACATAAAACTTAGAATGATCATGTCTCTCCTTATCAGCTTCTATTGTAATATTATTATGATTTAACATTCTATTTAATCTTTCATTTCTAGATTGTTTTTTAGAACGATTATTATCTCTATAATATAAAAATGAAAGAACCCATTCTTTAATTGTTAAAACAACTTCTAAATCTTTATGAAAAAAACTCTGTTTCTGCTGTTCAATTCTTTCAAATACTGCTCCAGCCTTATCCTTTATAATGTTGATTTTTACTCCTCTATCAGCTGCTTTAATCAGTTCTTCAGCTATTAAATTTCCAATATTATCATCACGCCAAATATACATACGGATATAGATTGATTCTTTAGCTTCCTTTATCTGTTTAATAATTTCAGCAAAAAATTCAGTTTCATTAATCAATAACTCTTTTTCCATTCTAGCTACATCTCCTTCTATCTTATAAATTACTGAGATATATTATTAATTTATCAGTTGTATTATTCTATAATAAAATCTTTTAATAAAAACAACCAATTTTAATTATAACATCTATTAAATTAAATGAAAACCTCTTTTAGCAAACTTGTTCTAAATTAGACGAGTTATCAACGATCAAACTAAATCTTGCTTGGTTTTATACATTTACTTTCAGAAATTGACTTACTTCTTATCTTACTGATTTAGTACTTCATTCATACTTCCAGTTCGATAGCCTTCTAAGTCCATGGTAATATAAACATAACCAATTTCTTTAAATTTAGCAATTAGCTCTTCTCGCAAATCCAATAATTGCTCAAAATCTTCAGAATTTAATTCAATCCGAGCCGTATTTTCATCATGATGACGAACTCTTAATTGTTGCCAGGAATATTGACGTAAGTAAGCCTCAGCTTGATCAACCATCTCCAATTTATCAACAGTTATTTCATCACCATATGGAAAGCGAGAAGATAGACAAGCAAAAGCAGGTTTATCCCAAGTCGGTAATCCTAATTCTTTGGATACCTCACGAATATTATCTTTAGTAAAGCCTATCTCTTTTAAAGGACTTAATATTTCTAACTCCCTAGCAGCATCGGCTCCAGGCCTATAATCACTTATATCATCATAATTTGCCCCATCAGCTACGTTATTATAACCTTCTTCTTTAGCTATCTTCTTTAAAGACTTAAATAATTCAGATTTACAATAATAACAACGTCTCGGAGGGTTTTTTACAAATTTTTCATTATCTAATTCTTCAGTATAAGTAACTAAATGTGGTGCACCAATCTCTTCTACCAAATCTTTCGCTTCTTTTAATTGCTCATCCGGATAAGTTTCAGCGCTAGAAGTAATAGCCAATACATTATCACCTAATACATCATAAGCAACTTTAAGTAAGAAAGTACTATCTACTCCTCCAGAAAAACCAATAACTAAATTCTCTAAATTAGCCAAATAACCTTTAAGTTTATTATATTTCCTTTCCGCCTCTTTTGATAAGTTAATCATAATTAATTCCTCCACTATTAATATTTTTATATAATTTAAATTGTTTTAATAAGTCATTTAATTCCTATACCATATTATTTAGTGTTGAAAATAAAGTGTCTAAAGCTCTTTAGAATATAAGAACTTTAGACATTTAACCTTTAACTATTCTCTTCTTCTTGTAATACTTCCACAGCTAACTTCTGTAATCGCCCCTTTAACTCATGATAATCCTCTTCAGATAATTTATTCATTTGATAATCTAGTTCTATTTCACCTAATTCTGAAAAAACAGCTTCTTTTCTTAGTTCTATATCTTCTTCTAAGGAGACTATTCTTTCTTTATAATCTAATTCATCAATCTCATCATTCGTTAAGATAGGGTATCCTATTAAATAAAGCCCCATAATCCCAAAAACAATACCGGTTATTATGCTCATATCATCTCCTCCTTAAGTTATAAATACTTTTTAAATTCATCATTTAATTTTTCTTCATATTCTTCCTGCTCTTCGGAACTTATTTGTAATTCTTGATCTGAATTACCATTTGCTTCATAAGCTATCTGCCATTTATTGGTGATGTAGTAAATGAATATCCCACCAATTATAATTACTAGAAACGGCATAATCCAGGCAATTAGATTAAATCCTTCCTTAGTTGGGGCTGCATATACTTGTTCTCCATATTGTTTAATAAAAGTGTCAACAATCTCTTCTTTAGTCATCCCTTTATCTATCATTCCGGAAATTTTTTCTCTCATTTCCTGAGCAGCATCGGTTCGACAGACTGAAACTAACATTTCACAACCAACCATCTTTATCTCACTACCTACTTCTTTTACTGTTACAGCATAACTAATTCCTGAAGTAAAAATAACTATTATGCTTATTAAAATCGAAGTAGCAATCATCTTTTTAGCAATCATCTTTTTAGCCATCTCTATGCATCTCCTTTAACAACTCAATAGAACGTTGTCTCTTATCAGGCCAAACTGCAATTAAGGTACCGATGATTAAAATATTTACTCCAAAGAATAGCCAACCGATTAAAGGATTAATAATCACTTTAAATATAGCTTTTTGACCACTATCTGTCCAACCAGCTAAAATCAAATATAAATCCTCTTTAATGCTACTTTTAAAATCAACTTCTGTAACAGGTTCTTCCGATGTTTTAAAGTATTGTTTTGCTGGTCTTAAAGTAGTATATGACTTTCCATTTCTTCTCACATCTAAATCAGCATAAACTGTAGTCTTGTTGGGATCTTCATTAATTTTCAAACCATTATATGTAATATTATAATCATGGTATTCAATGACTTCTCCTTTATTAACTGTAACTTCCATCTCTTTTTGATAGGCACTAGATCCTGTAATTCCGATTACCATAATAATCACAGCTAAATGAACTATATAACCGCCATAACGCCGTCGATTACGACTAATTAATCTAACTAAAGATGTCATAACTCCTTCATCTGTCATTTTCATTCTAGCTTTAACCCCGCGATAGAACTCCAAGAATATTGTTATTAAAACAAAGAAACAAGAGGTAGTCGCTAATAGTGGATATAAACTTCTAATATTGAAAATAACATAAAATCCTAATGCAGAAATTAGACTTAAGACAAAGGGAATCATGAAGTTCTTCTTTAAATTTTTAAATGATGATTTACGCCAGGCAATTAAAGGGCAAATCCCTGTTAAGATAACTAATAAAATCCCAATTGGTACATTTACTTGATTATAAAACGGTGGCCCAACTGTAACCTTAACTCCTCTGATTGCTTCGGAAATAATTGGATAAATGGTTCCCCAAAAAGTAGCAAATGCTGCTCCTACCAATAATAAATTATTAAATAAGAAACTACTTTCTTTAGATAATATAGATTCAAATTCATTTTCACTCTCAAGTGTCTTACGATTTATAGCAAACAAGTTAAGAGCTCCTGCTAAAACAACTCCCATAAAGATTAAGAAGTATAATCCAACTTTAGACTCACCAAATGCATGTACTGAAGATAATACTCCACTTCGAGTTAAAAATGTCCCAAATAATGTTAAAACGAATGTGATAATTATTAATAATACATTCCAGACCTTTAACATTCCTTTACGTTCTTGAATCATTACTGAATGTAGAAAAGCTGTACTAGTTAGCCAGGGTAATAAAGAAGCATTTTCTACTGGGTCCCAAGCCCAATAACCTCCCCAACCTAATTCTACATAAGCCCACTGACCTCCAGAAATTATACCTATACTTAAAAATAACCAAGAGATCAATGTCCACTTTCTAGTTAATTTAATCCAAGTTGCTCCAGACTTTTTCAAAAATAATGCTGCCATAGCAAAAGCAAAAGGTACTGTAAAGCCCACATAACCTAAGTATAATGTTACTGGGTGAATTACCATTCCTACATTTTGCAGCATTGGATTTAATCCTTGTCCATCTTGAGGAACAAATCCTAGCTCAGTAAAAGGATTAGCTTCAAAATTAAGTAATGCTGCAAAAAACAGACCAATTATCATTATAATCAAGCTAGCGTATGGTCTCATCTTTGCTCCTTCAGGCTTTTTAGAAAGAGCAATTATTGCAGCATATATAGAAAGAACCCAAAACCATAATAATAATGAACCACTGTTACCGGCCCAAAAGGCTGAAATTTTATAAAATAATGGTAGAGCTTGATTAGTATAATGAGCTACATATTTAATACTAAAATCACTAGTAATTAACGCATAAAGTAATGAAATTGAAGCAACTGTTGTCAAAATAGCATTAGTAAAAACCCCATTTTGGGCACTCTTTAATAACTTTTTATTCTTCTTTATTAAACCTACAATATAAGCAATTATTGAATAAATTGTAAATAGTAATGACATCAGTAAGGCGACTGATCCAACTTCAGGCATTCTAATACCTCCTCAGTTAATCTTTAATTTATTGATTTTTAAGTTTAATCTTCTATATCATCTATAATATCTTGATAAGTTTTTTCACTTATCTTACCTTCTAATAATAAGTTTCTAGCTTTTTTCTTTTCTTCTTTTGGACTTAAACTTTTATTATTTTTCTTCTTGTTTCTCTTGTTTTTCTTCTTGTTTCTATGTTTATTCTTTGTCGAAGTTGAATCATCACTAATCATATTATAAATAAAATAGCCCATTATCCCAATAATAATAATTGCTAAAATTAATAACATTGAATTATTAGAATTCGATTCATTACTAACAGGCTGTTGACTAGCAACTGCGTCTGTATTTTGATTATTAGTTCTAGTAATAGATGGTCCAGTGTTAGAACGATCATATTTAACTGTTATGTTGACATTTTCTCCTTCATTTAAATTCACTAATTGATAAAAATGGTTTTTAAGTCCATAGCCATCAGT
>NZ_FUWM01000011.1 GCF_900167185.1 Selenihalanaerobacter shriftii | reverse complement strand
CTAGTTGATACAAAAGTATATTTTACACATCCATATTCATCATGGGAAAGAGGTACCAATGAACGTCATAATGGTCTCATAAGACGTTTTATACCTAAAGGTAGAAGTATAAGTGAATTCTCCATTGAAGCCATTGGTAGAATTCAAAATTGGTGTAACACTTTGCCAAGAAAAATATTAGGATACCTAACCCCTGATGAATCTTTTGAGGATCAACTAAGAGAAATTCTATATGACTAAAATACCAAATTATTACAGTTTGAGATTAGTTCAATTTAATATTGCAATTTAGGGATTAATTAATATTATATATATGAAGTTATAATTTAATAGGAGGAATAGAGGATGATAAAATGCTTACAAATTTAAGACAAGTACTAACTTTTTATGATAAATTATTGATTATTTCAATTATCTTAATTACATTAGTAGGCATTGGTATTTCAATTTTTTATTTTAATAATGATGGAGCTGAATATATTGTTATTGAATATAATGATGAGATAGTACACAAAATTAGATTAGTATCAGGACTAGAAAAGAAGGTTACTCTACCATTATCTTCTGGAAAAGCAGAGGTAGTTATTGATGAAGGTAAAGTAAGAATGTTAGAGATGCCTAACGAAATATGTCCATTAGGAATCTGTTCAGATACAGGATGGATTAGTAATGTTGGTGATATGATTGTATGTATGCCAAATAAAATAATAATTACTATTGAGAAAACAGGAGTTAGTAGTCAACCGGATGCAATTACCTATTAATATGAAATGGTGGTGATAAAAAGTGGACGTTGATGTGATAGTAGTAGGAGCAGGTCCGGCAGGAGCATTTACTGCTTATAATTTAGCCCAAGCTAATTTAAATGTACTATTACTAGATAAGGAAAGATTACCTAGGTATAAGTCATGTGGAGGTGCGGTTTCGTTAAAGGTACAGGAAATTTTAACAGATTTTAAGATAAATAACGTAATTGAGGATGAAATCACTAAAGTAGTTTTTAGTCATAATTTTCAGCAACCGATAAATATAGATTTTTTAAAGCCTTTTACTTACATGGTAATGAGAGATAAATTAGATGATTTTTTAGTTAAAAAGGCTCAAAATTTGGGTGTTAAGGTAATAGATAATAATAAAGTAGTAGAAGTGATTCAAAATAAAAATCAAGTACAAGTAAATACAAATACAGATAGTTTTACTGCTCAATTGATTGTAGGTGCTGATGGGGCTAAAAGTGTTGTGGCTAGTGATTTAGGATTAATGACAGATTTGGAGTATGGTGTTGCTTATGAGAAAGAATTAAAGGTTTCAGAAAGAAGATTGAATAGTCAACGTGGAATTATTCATTTAGATTATGGAATTGTTTCTAATGGTTATGTTTGGGTTTTTCCTAAAGCTGAACATTTATCAGTAGGAGTTGGAACTTATGCTCAAGGAATAGATTTAAAAGGGAAATTAAACGATTATTTAGTTAGTGAAAGATTGATTGATTCTGATGTATTACAAGCTAAAGGTCATTTATTACCTATTGGTGGGGATAAACACAAATTGAATAATCAGCGAGGATTAGTAGTTGGTGATGCAGCTGGTTTAGTTGATCCACTGTCAGGAGAAGGGATATTTTATGCTTTAAAAAGTGCTCAGTTGGCTAGTAAAACAATAGTTAACACATTATCAAAAGCAGGATCTTTAGATAGATATACTGAATTAGTTAATCAAGAAATATTACCTGAATTTAAAAAAGCCCGATTGATTGGTAAGATATTTTTTCCATTTTCAAAAACAATTCACAAGCTTTTTAATAAAAAAGAATGGATTCTAAAGCAGCTATTAACTGTAATTTATGGTGGAAAAAGTTATTCAGATTTATATAATACTTTTCGATCAGAGATACCTTTTTTAAGGTTTAAGGTTTAATAAAATAAGTAGGGCTTAGGAGAATTCTCCTAAGCCCTACTTATTTAAGTAACTAATATTATGTTAAGTATGTTGTTATACTAACTTATTAGCTCAGATATAAATTATGCAGATTTGTTATTTTCTTCTTGCATATTTTCTAGGCATTCTGAACAGATAGTTTTCTTTTTAAAGTCGATAGTATTTTCTGCATTACCACAAAAGATACAAGCTGGCTCATACTTTTTAAAGATAATTTTATCATTATCTACATAAATTTCTAAAGCATCTTTAGTTTCAATTCCTAAAGTTCTTCTTAATTCAACAGGAATCACCATTCTCCCTAAATCATCAACTTTTCTTACAATACCGGTTGATTTCATTCTTTTGTCCCTCCTTTTACATAATTCGACAAGATTTCTAATATAATTATACAAATAATTGAAAGCGTTGTCAAGGATATTACCAAAAATTTTCAAGATAATTTTGTAATTGTTTTCATTAAATTGTTTATGAGTGATTAAGAAAAGTGAGATTCAATAGTCGACAATATAACTATTAATTAATTTTCTTTTTAAATGTATTATTAAACTAGTAATTGATAGATTTATTCTAATTTTTTGAATTGTTTTAAAACAGTTAACTTATTTAACTTATTAAGGATTAAAATTACAACTATAAATTAAATTTTAGATAAAACTTGACAAACTGTCATAA
The DNA here is from genome assembly GCF_900167185.1 of Selenihalanaerobacter shriftii. NCBI lineage: Bacteria > Bacillati > Bacillota > Clostridia > Halanaerobiales > Halobacteroidaceae > Selenihalanaerobacter > Selenihalanaerobacter shriftii. Next base: position 121,961 of record NZ_FUWM01000011.1, on the reverse strand, counting down.
ATGTTATATTATTTATAACGAAATTAAGGTGTTAGAGTGAGAAATTGAGAGCAAATAGGTAAAAAATGATATTAATTTAACTAAAAGCTATTATTTGAATCTTTGGAATAGAAGTTTATTTTATTTCAAAGATTTTTTTATTGTATAACAAAAAAGTTAATTAGAATTAGATTACATATAGATTAAGAGGAGGGGATATTTTAGGTTAGAGAAGGGAATATTTATAATAGTGATGATTGATTAAGAAGGTAAATTATTTTATCTATTTGAATAATTTCAGGGAGGTATTAATAAATTAATGATGAAAAGGAAAAGTGTATTATTACTTATTAGTTTAACTTTGGTACTTACTTTAGTAGTAGGATGTAGTGGACAACCTGATTCTAAACAACAAACTAATCAGGAGTCAACACAGAAGAAAGAGGTTACATTTGGTTATGTGAATTGGCCTGGTGTTACTGTTAAGACAGAAGTGGCTAAGCAGGTGTTAGAGTCTTTAGATTATGAAGTAGAGAAAAAGGCGTTGACACAAACTGTTATATTTGAAGGTATGAAAAATGATGAGATAGATGCTTTTTTAGGTAATTGGTTACCTACTATGAAGGTTAACTTTAAGCCTTATCAGGAGAAAGGTATAGTAGAAAATGTAGCAGTTAATCTGGAAGAAGCTCTTTATCAGACTGCTGTTCCAAAGTATGTTTGGGAAGCTGGAGTAAAATCTATGGCTGATTTGCATAAGTATGCTGATAAATTCGATCATAGAGTAGTTGGCCTCGAGCCTGGAAATGATGGAAACCAAATCATTATAAATGCTATAGAAAATAACACTTATAAATTAAAAGATTGGGAGTTAGTAAGTGGAAGTACAGCAGCTATGTTATCAGCTGTAGGTAAGGCTACTAAAACTAAAGAATGGATTGCATTTCATGGTTGGAAACCTCATTGGATGAATATTAAATATGATCTTAAGTATTTAAAAGATCCTGAAGGAATTTGGGGTGACAATGACAGAGTTTATTCTGCTGCTCGGCCAGAACTTAAAGAAGGAATGCCTAATTTCTATAAGTTTTTAGAGCAATTTAAAGTTAATGCTCAAATTCAAAGTAAATGGATCTTAGAATATCAAAAGAAAGGTCGACCTGCAGAAAAGGTTGCCCAAGAATGGATTAAGAATAATTTAGATTTAGTTAAAGAATGGGTAGAAGGTATGGAGACAGTAGATGGAAATAATGCAGTAGAGACTATAGAGCAACAATTTAAATAATAATTGAATAGGATATTCAACGACATTCCAAATTTGGAATGTCGTTGAATTTCTTTTTATTGATCTTTTATTTAACAAAGGAGGTAAGAAAAGTTAATGTCTTTAGTTAATATTTTAACTACTAAAATTCCTTTAGGTGACTGGATAGAAGCTTTAGTAGATTTTATTATTATTAATTTTAATGGTCCATTAGACATTTTTTCAGAAGTTATTAGTTCTATGATTAATGGGTTTGAATTTGTTTTATCTTTTGGTCATCCGTTGATATTAATTAGTATTTTTGCTCTAATAGCTTGGAAGCTTAAAGGTAAAAATTTGGCAATCTTTGTAGTTTTAGGTTTGATGTTAGTTTTAAATCTTAGAATGTGGGATCCTTTAATAACGACTATGTCTTCAATAGTAACTTCAGTATTGGTTTGTTTAGTACTTGGTATTCCTATTGGAATACTTAAGGCTCATAATCGGATGTTAGATTTAATTACTAGGCCTATTTTAGACTTTATGCAAACAATCCCTCCGTTTGTTTATTTAATCCCAGCATTAATGTTTTTTGGGTTAGGGAATGTTTCTGGAGTTATAGCTACAGTTGTCTTTGCAATTGCGCCGCCAATTCGTTTAACTTATTTAGGAATTAAACAAGTATCTGATGAATTGAAAGAAGCCGGAAGAGCGTATGGATGTAACTTCTGGCAGATGTTGTATAAGGTAGAATTACCTTTAGCTTTACCATCAATTATGATGGGGATTAATCAATGTATTATGCTTTCATTATCTATGGTAGTAATTGCTGCTATGATTGGTGTTGGTGGTTTAGGAAAGCCTGTATTGCGATCGTTATCAACAGTTGATGTTGGTTTAGGATTTGAAGCTGGTTTGGGTGTAGTCATCTTAGCTATGGTATTAGATCGGATTTTTGGAAGAGAGTAAATAATGAATCTTATTTAATATAGATATTGAATAGTAAATTAGATAGGAGGTTGAGTCAATGGAAAAGATGGTAATTAATAATATTTCAAAGATATTTGGAGACACTCCTCAAAAAGGTCTTGAATTACTTAAAGACGGTTATTCAAAAGATGAAGTATTAGAAAAGGCAGGACTGACAGTAGGAGTTAATAATACTAGTTTTAAGGTTAAGTCGGAAGAAATATTTGTGATTATGGGTTTGTCTGGTAGCGGGAAATCTACCTTATTAAGATGTTTAAATAGATTAATTGAACCTACAGAGGGTGAAATAAAGATAGATGGTACGGATTTAATGAATTTAGACAAACAAGAGTTATTAGAATTTAGAAAAGATAAATTTGGAATGGTTTTTCAAAACTTTGGTCTCTTTCCCCATAAAACTGTTTTAGAGAATACGGAATTTGGTTTAGAAGTTCAGGGTGTTTCTAAAGAAAAAAGAAGAGAAAAATCTAAAGAAGCATTAGAATTAGTTGGTTTAGCTGGTTGGGAAGATCAGAAACCTGATCAATTAAGTGGAGGGATGCAGCAAAGAGTTGGATTAGCTAGAGCATTGGCTGTTGATCCAGATATTCTATTAATGGATGAGCCGTTTAGTGCCTTAGATCCATTAATTAAAAAGGATATGCAAGATCAGTTATTAGATTTATATGAGGACTTAAATAAGACTATTTTATTTATTACTCATGATCTAGATGAAGCATTAAAATTAGGTGATCGGATTGCTATTATGAAAGATGGAGAAATAGTTCAATTAGGAACTCCAGAAGAAATTTTAACAAATGCTGAAAATGATTATGTAAGAGATTTTGTACAAGATGTTAATCGTTCACGTATTTTAGCAGCTGAAGATATTATGACAAAACCTTTATCTTTACAGTATGAACAAGATGGGCCACGGACTGCTATGCATAAGATGAAGAAGAATGAAATTTCTAGTATCTTTGTAGTAGGAAAAGGACGTCAATATAAAGGAGTAATCAAAATTGAAGATGTTGTAGAGGCTATTAAACAAGATCAGAAGGATTTATCAGGTTTAATACAAGAAACTCCAATAGCAGATCCAGATGAGAATTTAGATGAATTATTTGCTGATATTGCTGATTTGAATATACCATTACCAGTAGTTAATGATAATGGCAAGCTATTAGGTATTATTGTTAAAAGTATTGTTTTAGCTAATTTAGCTAAAGAGGGTATTTAGTATTAGGACTAGTAGATATCCGATAGTAGATTTTTAAATTTCAAAGTCAATTATTTATTAAGAAATTAAGTTTTTTTATTCAAATAAATTCAAGGAGGTATTAATAAATTGATGTTAAGAAAAAAAAGTGTATTATTACTTATTACTATAGCGTTGGTACTTACTTTAGTAGTAGGATGTAGTGGACAACCGGATTCTACACAGCAAACTAATCAAAATAAAGAAGTTATTAATTTTGGTTATGTAGAGTGGCCAGGAGTTACAGTGAAAACTCATGTAGTTAACAAAATCGCTCAATATTTAGGATATAAGACTAAGCTAACTTCAGCAATGAAACCAACTATTTTAAAGGGGATGGAACAAGGAGATATTGATGTTTTCCTTGGGCTCTGGTTACCACAAATGATAAATGATTATCAACCTTATAAAGAAAAGGGAACTGTAAAACCTGTAAGAGTTAATCTAGATGAAGTAGTTTGGAAGACTGCTGTTCCTGAATATGTTTGGGAAGCTGGAGTAAAATCTATGGCTGATTTACATAAATATGCTAACAAATTTGATCATAAATGGTATGGACTAGAGCCTGGAAGCTCTGGGAATGCTATTATGAAAAAAGCTATAAAAAATAATATTTATGGCCTAAAAGATTGGAACGTAGTAGTCAGCAGTTCTCAAGCAATGATGTCAGCAGTTAAAAAACATATTAGGGATAAAGAATGGATTGCTTGGAGTGCTTGGAAACCACACTGGATGAATATAGTATATGATATTAAATATTTAAAAGATCCAAAAAGAATTTGGAGTAAAGACGGTAGTGACAAAAGTGTTTTAACTATTACCCGAAAAGGATTCAAAGATGACGCACCTAACTTTTATAAATTATTAAAGCAGTTTAAAATAAGCTCTAAGATTCAAAGTAAGTGGATATTAGAGTACGGTAAAAAGAAGCGTGATCCAGAAAAAATTGCTGAAGAATGGATTAAAAATAATTTAGATTTAGTTACAAAATGGGTAGCAGGTATGAAGACAGTAGATGAGAAAGATGCAGTAAAAGTTATAGAACAGAAATTCAAATAATAATTGAAATATGATTTTAAACGACATTCCAAACATTTGGAATGTCGTTTAATTTGTTTTATCTTATATTCATTGCTCTTGACATTTTTAGTTAAATATTATATTATAAATAAATGAGGGTGTAGTTAAGTTTTATTAATAGTGTAATGGTGGCATAGCCAAGCGGTAAGGCAGGGGACTGCAAATCCCTTATTCTCTGGTTCAAATCCAGATGCCACCTCCAATTCAATTAATCTTATAGATAACATTTCTTTCATAGGTTTCATTTCCTAACAACAGGATTTGATTACACCTATGTTTTTTCATGCAAAATTTTAATATATTGATTCATCATTTCTTAAAAAAAGCTAGGGATATCCCTAGCTTTTTTTATTTTATTATTTTTTAAGAAAAATACAGGAATTTTGCCTAATGATATCTAAATTATAATCATGGTTACAAAATAATCATGATTATGAAATAACAGGTCTTCATTATTAGAATATTTAATTATCAGAACATTTATAAGCATGACAAAATTAAGAGTTGATAAATTTATTTTCAATAAGGGGGAATACAAATGGGAACACCTATGGAAAAATTAAGAGAAATGAGAAGTAGTGAAATGGCTTGGCACTTAGATAAAAGAATCAATTCAAATCAAAGCGTTGATTCTAAGACTGTATGTTCTATCGATAAAGAGAAAGAACTATTTGATGAAGTAAAGTATGGTAACAAAGATAAGGTCTGTTTACTATTAGATGAGATATTTAATGATATGTTAAGTAGTGGCTTGAAAGAGAAGTTAATTGAAACTAGGTGTTTAGAAATTGCTATTATGTCATCAAGGACTGCTATTGAAGGAGGGGTAAGTTTAGAAGCAACATTACATTTAAATGATCAATTGATAAAAGAAATTAATAGACCTATTAATTTAAAGAAGAAATTTGAATTAACAAAGAGTTTTATTAATAGATATATAAATTTACTTCATAAAAAAAATAAGTTACATAAACCAGAAATAATTCAAAAGGTGAAAGAATTTATAAATTATAATTATGCAGATAAACTATCTTTAGATCAGATTGCTAATCATATTTATTTAAGCACTTCTTATTTAAGTAAGATTTTTAAAGAAGGAACTGGAAAAACAGTTATAGAGCATTTAACTAAAGTGCGCTTACGAGAAGCTAAAAGATTACTTAGAGAGACAGAGAAGCCATTAAAGAAGATTGCTAAATGGACAGGATACTATGATGCTAGTTACTTTAGTAAAGTCTTCAAGAAAAAGATAGGTGTTACTCCGGGGCAATATAGGATAAATGATCATAGAAGTAATTGGTAAATTTAACATTAAATAATGAGTTTATATTTTTATCCTAGATTTTAAGTTAAAATCTAGGATTTTATTTTTTCAAAGATTAGATTACATTATTATTTACAAAAAAATAACTAAAAAATAATATATTACAATTAATAATTGAAATTATACATTGGTTAATTTTATCTTATATTATATAATTTAACTAGATAGTAGTTTAGTTATACTTAATTAATAACCCCTTAACAATATTGATAGTTTTATCACTTTTTAAAGTAATTTGTAAAAATGCAGGAAAATTATTTATAAATAATGAATAATATAGTTAAGACTTAATATATACTTAATTGAACACTTCCAAAAATATCAAATTAAGTATAATTTAATATTAGAAATTAACTATTTATAAATGAAGGGGTTTTATAATGATAGGAAAAAAAATAAGAGATATTAGAAAGAAAAAAGGACTTAGCTTAAAAGACTTAGCTGAGAAGACGGAATTTTCCTCAAGTTATATTAGTCAATTAGAAAGGGATTTAATTGATCCTTCTATTAATTCGTTAAGGAAGATTGCAGATGCTTTAGGAGTTAGAAGTTTTCAATTATTGATGACAGAGCATGATACAGGAAGTGTAGTGAGCAAGGAGGAAAGAGATATTGCTTCTTTTCCACATAATAATTTAATTTATGAAATTATGTTCTTAGATCCTACTAAGAAGATGGGTATAATGTATGGAAAATTAAAGTCAGGTAAAGCCAATGCTGATGAATTGTTACCTCATAAAGGGGAAGAAGCTATAATAGTTGATAAAGGAGAGCTATGTATAGAGCATCCCGATCAAGATTATTACTTAAAAGAAGGAGATAGCATTTACTATGATAGTACTGTTCCTCATAGGTTAGTCAATAAAGGTAATGAAGAATGTTGCTTTTATGTTTCTATAGTCCCACCAATATATAATATTTAAAGATTAATTTACTATTAATAATCAGAAAATTTGCAATTGTGTCGAAATAAGTCGAACAAAATTGTTAGCAATGAAAATTATTAATTGAAAGGAGTGGTACCATTAAATAAAATTTATATTAATTATACTTTAAAGTACTAAAAAGTACTAAACTATAAGGAGGGGTAAGATGCCATATCAAGGTGGGTTACTTAAATTTTTAAATGAAGAACAGAAAGAGAAAGTTCATCAAAAGACATTAGATATCCTAAGAGAAATAGGAGTTAGAGTAGAGAATAAGAAAGCTTTAGAATTATTTGATGAAAAAGGAGCAGAGGTAGATTTTGATGAGGAGATTGTTAGACTTCCTAATAGTATGGTAGAGGAAGCGATAGATTCTGCACCATCTAAAGTGATTCTATATGGAAGAGAAGATAAACATAATATAGAATTAGGTGGGACTAATGTATATTTAGGAACTGGTGGTACTGCAGTTAATGTATTAGATATAGATACTGGTGAAAGAAGAAGAGCTACTTCAAAGGATGTAGTAAATACAGCTAAATTAGTTCAAAGTTTAGATAATATTGATTTCTTTGTAGTACCTGTTTTTCCAGATGATGCTGGAAAAGAAGGGGCAGATGAAGCTAGATTCTTTAATGCAATGAAGAATACTACTAAACATATTATGGGTGGTATTTATACTTTAGAAGGTCAAAAGAAAGTAATAGATGCTGCTGTTAGGATTGCAGGGTCTGAAGAGGCATTAAAAGAAAAACCATTCATCTCATTTATAGCTAATATCATGAGTCCATTAACTATGGAAAGAGATTATACAGATTATTTTAGATATGCTGTAGAAAGAGGAGTGCCAGTTGTAGGTCCTCCGGCACCAATTGCTGGAGCAACTAGTCCTATTGCTCTTCCAGGCACTATAGTTCAAACTAATGCTGAAGCTTTATTTATGGTAATCTTCAGTCAGATAATTGAGCCTGGTGCTAAAACATTATATTCAGTAGTACCAACGACTATGGATATGAAAAGTTCTGACTTTAGATTTAGTTCTATTGAAATGGGTATGATGAATTCTGCTTGTGCAGAAATGGCGCAATATTATGATTTACCTATTTATAATACTGCAGGAGTGTCGGATTCTAAGGTTCCTGATATTCAAGCAGGATATGAAAAGATGTCGAATATTTTACTAGCAGCTTTATCTGGTGCTAATTATATTCATGATGCAGCTGGATTATTGAATACTGGAATGAGTGTTGCTTATGAGCAATATGTAATAGATAATCAAATGTTAGGAATGGCTAAGAGAGTTTTAAGAGGGTTAGAATTTAGTGAAGATAGATTAGCTTATGATGAAATTAAAGAAGTAGGACCAGGTGGGAACTTCTTAACGCAGGCAAGTACTCTCCAATATATGCGTACTGAATTTTTTGATGATGCTTTATATGATGCTACTGATTGGGAAGATTGGGTTAAAGATGGTGGTCCAGATGCTCGAGAAAGAGCTAAGGATATTGCTAGAGAAATCATAGCCCAAGATAGCGAATCATTAGTAGATGAAGAACTGCTTAAGGGTTAAGTGATTGAGTGAATGAAGTATGTAGAAAGATTATAAATAGTGGATGTAAATAAATTCAAATATTAAAATTAATATAAATAGGGGGAATCATTAAAATGAGTAAATTTGAAGAGATAGCAGAGGCAGTAATTGAGGGAAGTGTTGATGAAGTAGCTGATTTAGCTCAAGGACTTGTTGATGGTGGGGCAGAACCAGGTGAAATCATTAAGCAAGGATTAGTTGAAGGTATGGATGTTGTGGGAGCAAGATTTAAAAAGAATGAAATGTTTGTACCAGAAGTACTAATATCTGCTAAGGCTATGCATGCAGGAATGGATATAGTAAAACCACTTTTAGCTGATGAAGATGAATCTTCTGCAGGAACAGTAATAATTGGTACTGTTGAAGGTGACTTACATGATATAGGTAAGAACTTAGTAGCTATGATGTTAGAAGGAGCAGGATTTGAAGTGGTAGATTTAGGTGTAGATATACCAGCAGATAAATTTGTGGAAGCTGTTAAAGAGCATCAACCTGAGGTAGTAGGTATGTCAGCTTTATTAACTACTACTATGCCAGCTATGGAAGAGACTATTGCAGCATTAGAGGAAGCTGGAATCAGAGACCAAGTTAAGATTATGGTAGGAGGAGCTCCAGTAACTGAAGAATTTAGTAATGAAATTGGTGCTGACGCATATGCTCCAGACGGAAGTACATCTACAGACTTAGCTCGAGAGTTTGTTCAATAAGCAGTAGACAGTGTCACTAACAACTAACAACCAACACCTAACAACTAAAATAAAAAGGAGGCGTATAGATGATAGTAATTGGTGAGTTAATTAATACCAGTAGAGATGAGGTAGAACCGGCTGTAAAAGAGCGAGATGCAGAGTTTATTCAAAAATTAGCTAAAGAACAAGAAGAAGCAGGTGCTGATTATATTGATGTTAACTGTGGAACATTGATTAAAGAAGAGCCTGAAGCTTTAGAATGGTTAGTTACTACTGTGCAAGAAGTTGTAGATGTACCGCTTTGTATCGATAGTCCTAATCCAGAGGCATTAAAGCGAGGGTTAGAAGCTCATGAAGGTAAAGCATTAGTTAATTCTATTACTGGCGAAGGTGATAGATATGATGAAATTTTACCAATGATCCAAGAACATGATGCAGCAGTAGTTGCTTTAGTTATGGATGATAGCGGTATGCCAAACGATGCTGATGATAGAATTAGAGTTGCTTCTGAACTAATCGACAATTTAACAGCAGATGGTATTGCTTTAGATGATATCTATGTTGACCCTATTATTCAACCGATTGGAACTGATGATGGAATGGGAATGCATATTTTAAATGCTATTGATGAAATTACAAATAAGTATGAAGGGGTGCATATTACTTGTGGTTTAAGTAATATTTCCCATGGGTTACCTAAGCGGCAGTTATTGAATCAAGCGTATTTGGTATTAGCTATGAGTAGAGGTTTAGATAGTGCAATTATGGATCCATTAGATGATAAGATTATGTCATTAGCTACGGCATCTGATACTCTTTTAGGTAATGATACTTATTGTGCTAACTATATTAAGGCAGCTAAAAGTGATAAGTTAACTATTTAATTCAAATGTTAGCTTTTAAAAAGAGGGGTATATACCTCTCTTTTTGCCATTCTTAGTTTAGTAATCATTATCATTAAGTAATAATAGTTAGGATATAATCTGTAAAACAAAATTGTATTTTTATTATTTGAATGTTATTAGGCAGTTTATCAAAGGAGAGATAGGGATGAGGGTTGTTCTAGGGATAGATACAGGCGGTACATATACTGATGCAGTTATCTATGATAGAGAACAAGATGAATTGATAGATAAGAATAAAGCTTTAACAACACATTACAATCTAACAGAAGGTATAAATAATTGTATTGGAGGATTGAAGCAAGAGTGGTTTGAGAGAATAGAGATAGTATCATTATCTACTACATTGGCTACTAATGCTATTGTAGAAAGTAATGGTGCTAGAGTAGGATTGCTTTTGTTAGGATATGACCAAGAACTAATAGAACAGTTTAAATTAGATGAAAAGATTCCAGCTGAAAGAATAGGGATAGTTGCAGGTAGGTTTAACATTAAAGGCAAAGAGGTTGAAGCTTTAAATATAGATAGAATTAAGGAATTGGGATTAGCTTGGAAAGATAAAGTTGATGTATTAGCTGTATCAGGATATATGAGTGTTCGCAATCCAGCACATGAAATAGAAGCTAAAAAGATTCTTGGAAAACTTACTAATTTACCTGTAGTATGTGGACATATTTTAACTAATAAATTGAATTCTATTAAACGAGCAACTACTGTTGTATTAAATGCTAGTTTGATTCCAATTATTAAAGATTTAAATGATAAAACTAAGAAAGCTTTGCAAGCTAAAGGAATAGAGGCACCATTGTTGGTGGTGAAAGGTGATGGCTCATTATTAAAAGATAAAGTAATACTAAAAAGGCCTATAGAGACTATCTTATCAGGGCCAGCTGCTAGTACTATTGGGGCTAAAAAATTAGCTGAAGTTGAAGATGGGATAATTGTAGATATGGGTGGAACGACTACTGATATATGTTTAATTGAGGATGGTCGTCCTAAACTTGACCCGACTGGTGCAGTAATAGAGGGATGGTCAAGTAGTATAGAAGCTATTAAATTTAAAACTAGCGGTTTAGGAGGAGACAGTCGAATTTTCTTCAATCAAGAAAGGAAGTTAGATGTTGGTCCTAAAAGGGTGATACCATATTCCGTAGCAGCAACTAAGGATGATGGAGTTTTAATAGAATTAGAAAAAATGAATCGAAGAAAAGTAGATTCACAACAAAGAGAGTTTTTAATATTAAATCGTATTCCAGATAATATTAGTTTCAGTAAAGAAGAAAAGAGATTAATAAAATTATTAGAAGGTGGCCCTAAATCTTTAAGACAGATTACTAATGAATTAGACATAATTAGTAATAAGTTTTTAAAAGTAAAAAGTTTAGAAAGATTAGAGGTTATTAAAAGAATTGGTTTGACCCCAACAGATATTTTGCATGTTTTAAATAAATACGATAAATGGAATAATGAAGCGGCAGAATTAGGTTTTAATATTTTAGTTGATGAAATGTTAACAGATGGGGATGCATTAGCAGTACAGATAACAGATGATGTAATTAAAAAGAGTGCTAAAGAGATTGCTAATTATTTAATCACTCAAGAATATGATAACTATGAAGATGACAAATGTGAAATATGTGAATCACTTTTAAATCTTTCGATAAATAATATTTCTAATAACTTTAATTGGGATTTTAAACCTAAATTACCGATTATAGCTATAGGAGCTCCGGCTCAAGCTTATCTCAAAGATTTAGATAGATATCTTCATACAGATGTGATTTTACCACAAAACTATGAAGTAGCCAATGCGATTGGAGCAGCAGTAGGTAGTATATTAATTGAAGAAGAAATACTAATTAAGCCAAATCCTATGCAAGGGAATCATATTATGCATCATACTACAGGAAAAGAAGAATTTATTGAATTAGATGAAGCTATTACTTATGCTAAAGATTTAGGAAAAAGAATTGCAATTAATAAGGTTAAAGAGGCTGGAGCTATAGATTGGGAAGTGGATTTAGAAGTTGAGAAGAAAGAAATAGGACTTAATTCAAAATTTAGTGGTACTCTGTTAGAGGTTAAAGTTATAATTACTGTAATTGGTTCTCCTTATGTAAGAAACTAGGTTAAGTTATATTTAAAGATTAAAAAGGAGGAGACAATATGGGGTTAACTATAAGAGAAGCTTTAGAATTAAAAGAATTACAAGAGGTAAAGATTGTAGCAGGTAGAAAGAAGGTTGATAATGAAATCAGATGGATTCATATAGGAGAAACATCTTCTATAGCAGATTGGTTAAAAGGCGGAGAACTGCTTTTAACTTGTGCACATGGAATTAAAGATAATGATGATGAACAGGAATATTTGATTAAAGAGTTAGCAGATAAGGATATAGCGGCTTTAGCTATAGAGCCAGGTTATTACTTTGAAAATATCCCCCAAAATATGATTAAATTAGCTAATGAATTAGATTTAACTTTATTAGAAATTCCTAAAGGGATGCCTTTTTTAAAATTAACTGAAGTGCTAATGGATAAAATAGTTAATCAATCACCTTTTGATAAATTAATTGATGATTCACATGAGATTTATGGACTTGAATCTAAAACTGGTCCTAAGGCTTTGTTCTGTATTGATAAAGAGCAAATACTATTTGATGAGGTTAAGTATGGTAACAGAACAGAGGTATTTAGACTCTTAAAAGAAATCTTCATTGATATGTTAAATAGTGGATTAGAGGAGAAGTTAATTAAAACTAGATGTCTAGAAATTGCTATTATGTTATCTAGAGCAGCAATCGAAGGTGGAGTGAATTTAGAAACGGCTTTACATCTAAATGATCAATTAATTAAAGAAATGGATAAAACTAATGAATTAAAAGACAAATTTGATTTAACTAAACATTTTGTTAATAGATATATGGATTTAATTCATGAAAAGGCTAAAATGAAGAATTTAGAGACTGTTCAAAAAGTAAAAGATTTTATTTGGGATAATTATTCAGATAAGTTAACCCTAGACCAGATATCTTCTCATGTTTATTTAAGTGCTTCTCATTTAAGTAAGATTTTTAAAGAAGCTACTAGTGTTACAATTATGGAATATGTAAATCAAATTCGGTTAAGAGAATCTAAAAAACTATTAAGAAAGACTGAGATGCCACTAAATAAAATTGCTGAAATTTCAGGGTATTATGATGCTAGTTATTTTAGCAAAGTGTTTAAAAGGGAGTCAGGGATAACCCCTGGTCAGTATAGGTTAAATACTTTCAAAAGAAGTTGATTATTTAATACAATGGTAGCTTCCTCTCATACATTGTTTTCAAATTATGGATTGGATATACTTAATATAGAAAATAAGAGTATAATCAAAAAAATAGGGAGGAAAATAATTATGATTAAGGGTGGAGTGAGAGGAAGACATTATAAACCGTTTACTGATGATGATTTAAGACAACTTGACGATTCTATTATGCATATGTTATCAGAAACAGGAGTCAATGTTAATAGTAAGCAGGCATTAGAGATTTTTGAAGAGAATGGAGCAGAAGTCGATTATGATGAAAAGATGGTGAAGATTCCCCAGAGTTTAGTTAAAGAATGTATTGAGAAAGCACCATCAAATGTAACATTATATGGTAGAGAAGAAGAGCATAATCTAGAGATAGGTGAAAATAGAGTTCATTATGGAACAGGTGGAACAGTATTAGATGTATTAGACTTAGAAACAGGACAGAAGCGTAGGATTAATATTAAAGATGTAGCTGATATTGCTAAGTTGGTTGATTATTTAGAAAATATTCATTTCTTAGTAATTCCAGTTTACCCTCAAGAATGTGATGATCAAAATGTGGATGTTAATAGATTTTATTCAGCATTGTCAAATACATCTAAGCATATTATGGGTGGAGTTTACTCAATTAAAGGAATTAGAGAAGTAATTGATATGGCTTCTAAGATTGCTGGAAGTAAAGAAGCTTTAGTAAAAAAACCATTTATTTCTTTTATTACTTGCGTAATGTCTCCATTAGTATTAGACGATACTTATACTGATTTCTTAATAGAAATAGCTAAACATGGCTTACCAGTAGCTATTCCAGCAGAACCATTATCTGGAGCAACAGGACCAATTACTATTGCTGGTAATATAGCTTTAATGGCTGCTGAATCTATAGCTGGTGTAGTTTTAGCACAGTTAGTTAATCCAGGTACTCCAGTGTTATTTGCTTCTACTGCTTCAGCAATGGACCTTAATACGGCTCTTTATATTACTGGTGAAGTTGAAATGGGGCTTATGCATGCAGGTGTAGCACAGGTAGCTCAGTATTATGGATTACCGCTTTATGCTACTGCTGGAATGAGTGATGCTAAGCTTCCAGATGTGCAAGCAGGTTATGAAAAAGCGATGACTACTCTATTAGCAGGTATGTCAGGTGCTAACTTTATTCATGATTCAGCTGGATTATTAGAGATGTGTCAGACTGTTGCTTATGAACAGTATGTAATAGATAATGAAATTATCGGTATGGCTATGAGAGCAATTAAAGGTATTGAAGTAAATGAAGAAACAATTGCTACAGATGTAATTGAGAGGGTTGGGCCAGGTGGACATTTCTTAACGGATGAACATACAAGAAAACATATGCGTACAGAATTTTTCCAACCAAAAGTTAGTGACCGCTTAACTCGTGAAGCTTGGGAGGAACAAGGCTCTAAACCTACTCGAGAAAGAGCGATTGAGATGGCTAAAGATATCTTAAATGATCATCAGCCACTGGGTATTGATGAGAAATTAGATAAAGAGATTAAAAAGGAGTTTCCACATATTTTATTAGAAAATAATGCAGGAGAAAATGCTTCGTAGATGTTAACGAACTTGTCTAGGGGCTTATTAATAGCTTTTAGGCAAGTTTATATTAACGAAAATTTTCAGAATATTTACTACAAATTGTATTTTATATAATAATATGGTGCTACGAAGTAAATATGCTAGAATGTATTATCTTTAGTAATGTTATAAAGTAATAAACTACAAGGAGGGGTGCTATGCCATATCAAGGTGGAATGCTTAAATTTTTAAATGAAGAACAGAAGGGTAGGGTCCATCAGGAAACATTAAAAGTACTTAATGAGGTAGGAGTAAAAGTAGAGAATAAAAAAGCTTTAGAACTATTTGATGATAAAGGGGCAAAAGTTGATTTTAATGAAAGTTTAGTTAAACTACCTCCAAGTATGGTGGAAGATGCCATTGACACTGCACCATCTAAGGTAATATTATACGGAAGAGAAGATGAACATAATCTAGAATTAGGTGGTACTAATGTTTATTTAGGTACTGGAGGTACTGCTGTTAATGTTTTGGATATAGAAACTGGTAAACGGAGGATGTCAACATCTGAAGATGTGTCTAAGATTACTAAGTTAGTTCATAACTTAGATAATATTGATTTTTTAGTTATTCCGGTTTTTCCAGATGATGCTGGAAAAGAAGGGGCAGATGAAGCCAGGTTCTTTAATGCAATGAAGAATACTACTAAACATATTATGGGTGGTATTTATACTTTAGAAGGGCAAAAGAAAGTAATAGATGCCGCTGTAAAGATTGCAGGGTCTGAAGAAGAGTTTAGACAAAAACCATTTATTTCATTTATA
Source organism: Selenihalanaerobacter shriftii (assembly GCF_900167185.1). Lineage (NCBI taxonomy): Bacteria > Bacillati > Bacillota > Clostridia > Halanaerobiales > Halobacteroidaceae > Selenihalanaerobacter > Selenihalanaerobacter shriftii. The sequence goes on along the minus strand of NZ_FUWM01000011.1, from coordinate 106,346 downwards.
GCTAATATCATGAGCCCATTAACTATGGAGAAGGATTACACAGATTATTTTAGATATGCAGTAGAGAGAGGTGTTCCGGTTGTAGGACCGACTGCTCCGATTGCTGGCGCTACAAGTCCAATTACATTACCTGGAACTATAGTACAGACTAATGCTGAGGCTCTATTTATGGTTGTTTTTAGTCAATTAATAGAACCAGGGGCTAAAACATTATATGGAACTGTTCCAACTAATATGGATATGAAGACTTCTAATTTCCGATTTGCTTCCATTGAAATGGGGATTATGAATGCAACTTGTGCAGAGATGGCTCAATATTATGAATTACCTATTTATAATACAGCAGGAATTTCTGATTCTAAGGCTCCAGATATTCAAGCAGGATACGAAAAGATGTCAAATATCTTGATGTCAGCTTTAACTGGAACGAATTATATTCATCATGCAGCAGGATTAATAGATAGTGGAATGACTGCTGCTTATGAGCAATATGTAATTGATAATCAAATGATAGGTATGGCGAAACGAGTTTTAAGAGGATTAGAGTTTAGTGAAGATAGGTTAGCTTATGATGATATTAAGGAAGTAGGTCCAGGTGGTAACTTTTTAACCCAGGCAAGTACTCTCCAATATATGCGTACTGAATTCTTTGATGATGCTTTATATGATGCTTCTGACTGGGGAGATTGGGTTAAAGATGGAGCACCAGATGCTCGAGAAAGAGCTCGAAATATTGCCCAGGAAATTTTGGCTCAAAACACTGATTCATTAGTTGATGAAGAATTATTAGGATTTTAAATTTAATTATAAGAAGGGGGAAGTAAAAATATGCAATTTGGACCTTATGATTTATTAATGGACTTTGGATTAATGTCGGGACTTTTATTCATTGCTCAGGTTCTAAGATCTAGGATTAAATTAATTCAAAACTTGTATTTACCATCTTCTTTGATCGCTGGATTTTTAGGGTTGTTTTTAGGGCCACAGTTTTTGGGGTGGCTTCCTTTTAGTGATCAAATGGCAAGCTATGCTTATATGTTGGTAGTAGTCTTATTTGCTACTTTATTTATTGGTAAGAAACAACAAACATCAGTTAAAAAAGTTATAGATAAAGTAGGAGATACATTTACTTTAAATTTAGCAGCTGAGATTGGTGGGTTTGGTACTTCCTTATTAATTGGTGGTTTCATACTTAAAAAGTTTTTTCCAGATGTCCCAGAGATGTTTGCAATATTACAACCGGCTGGCTTTGTTGGGGGTCACGGTTATGCAGCAGCTATAGGTGGAACTCTTAAAACTGTAGCTGGCTGGAAAGAAGCTTTAACTATTGGACAAACTTTTGCAACTGTAGGTATTTTATCTGGAGTCTTTGGTGGATTAGTCTTAATTAATATTGCTACGAGAATAAAGGCAACTAGGTTTATTAAGACTATGGCTGAATTGCCAGATAGTATGAGAACAGGATTAGTTCCGGAAGATAAACGAAATACAATGGGACAAGAGACAGTTAATCCAATGTCAATAGACCCTCTTTCCTGGCATTTATTATTGGTGTTAATAGCAACTGCTGGTGGATATTATAGTTATTATGGATTTAAAGCTATATTACCTGAAATTACTTTACCGATGATGTGTTTATCGATGTTGTCGGGTGTACTTTTACACTTTATTCTAAAAGCAGTAGGCTTAGGAGACTATGTAGATAGGAAGGTTATTACTAGAATAGGTAGTACTGCTACAGATTATTTAGTTGGTTTTGGAGTCGCTTCAATTAAGGTAGCAATAGTTGTTAAGTATGCTGCACCAATTATAATCATGACGGCAATAGGTGTTGGTTATGGGATCTTCTTTTTATTTTTTGTTGGAAGGAAGTTATTCCAAAACTTTTGGTTCGAGCGTTCAATATTTGTATATGGTTGGAGTACTGGAGTTGTAGCAATGGGAGTTACTCTACTTAGAATTGTAGACCCGGAGTTTGAAAGTGGGACATTAGAGGATTATGGTATGGCATATATGGTAATTGCTTTTATTGAGTTGGCAATAGTTTCTATAGTACCTCTCTATGTTGCTAAAGGTAATGTGATGCTGTCAGGTGCAATTTTACTTGCAATTTGGGCAATCTTATTACTCATTACTGCATGGAAATATGGTGTGCGTGATGAAGGAGTAGCTGATTTTAGACCAGGAGAGAAGGAAGTTATTGAAGGATAAGTTCTTGTGACATTTAAATTATAGCAATTTCATGCCTTAAATTATAGTAATTCCATGCTTTGAATTCAAAGCATGGAATTACTTATTTTTAATTGAAATAAAAATGATTTTAATTCATTCTAATTAGCAAGCATCAAAAAAATTAAAAAATCCATAAAATTATTCAGGAATTGACTTTCCATTGACGATAATTTCTTATAATGAAATTAAACTACTCAATATTGTAGTAAAATTAAAAGTTTATAATTTAATTAATTATTTAAATATAAGATTTAAAGGAGGATTATAAAATGGAATTTGATGTTTCTGAAGCTATGGAGTTTAAGTTATCTGATGAATTACCAGAAATGCCTGAGTTTGAAGAGGGAATTAGAAGGGCACCAAAAAGAGAACTTAATTTAAATCAAAAGGAAATGGAGATTGCTTTAAAGAATGCTTTAAGGTATATTTCGCCTGAATTACATGAAAAATTAGCACCAGAATTTATGGAAGAATTATTGACACATGGAAGGATTTATGGATACCGATATCGTCCGGAAGGAAATATTAAGGCTAAACCGATAGATGAATATGAAGGAAAGACTACTGAAGGTAAAGCATTACAATTAATGATTGATAATAATTTAGATTTTGATATTGCACTTTACCCTTATGAGTTAGTAACATACGGTGAATCTGGACAGGTATGTCAAAATTGGATGCAGTATAGATTAATTAAAAAATATTTACAAGAAATGACTGAGGATCAGACTTTAGTAGTTCAATCTGGTCATCCTTTGGGTTTATTTCCATCTAAGCCAGATGCTCCTAGAGTAATATCTACAAATGGATTAATGGTAGGGATGTTTGATAACGATGAAGCATTCAATAAAGCAGCAGCTATGGGAGTAGCTAATTATGGACAGATGACAGCTGGTGGGTGGATGTATATAGGACCACAGGGAATAGTTCACGGTACTTATCTTACTTTACTTAATGCTGGGCGTAAATTCTTAGGAAATGATTTTGATGAGAATTTAGCTGGTCAATTATATATTACCTCTGGATTAGGTGGTATGAGTGGAGCTCAAGCTAAGGCTATTGAAATTGCCGGTGGTGTTGGAATAATTGCTGAAGTTGATAAGTCTCGAATTAAGACTCGTCATGAACAAGGTTGGCTTAGTGAAGCGTCTGATGATTTAGATGAAATTTTTGAGTGGGTAGAAGAATACCAAGCAAAAGAAGAAGCTGTTTCGATAGCTTATCATGGTAATGTAGTTGATTTATTAGAATATGTTGTTGAGAATGATATTGAATTAGAGTTATTATCAGATCAGACTTCTTGTCACGCTGTATATTCTGGTGGATACCACCCAGTAGGCTATAATTTTGAAGATGGTAGAGAATTACTTAATAATAATCCTGATAAGTTTGGTGAAAAAGTAGATAAAACATTAAGAAAGCATTACGGGTTTATTAAAGAGTTAGTAGATCGAGGAACTTACTTCTTTGATTATGGTAATAGCTTCATGAAAGCTGTTTATGATGCAGGAGTTCCAGAGATAGCTAAGAATGAAGAGGATCCAAGTCAAGGATTTATCTTTCCGTCATATGTAGAAGATGTCATGGGACCGATTTGTTTTGATTACGGTTATGGGCCTTTCCGTTGGGTTTGCTTAAGCGGTACAGATGAAGATTTAAGAAAGACAGATGAAGCTGCTAAAGAATGTATTGATCCAGAACGAAGAGCTCAAGATTATGATAATTATCAGTGGATTAATGATGCAGAAGAGAATGATTTAGTAGTAGGTTCAAAGGCAAGAATTTTATATGCTGATGGACAAGGTCGAGTTAAAATTGCTCTTAAATTTAATGAATTAGTTCGAAAAGGTGAAATTGATCCAATTATGTTAGGACGAGACCATCATGATGTTAGTGGGACAGATTCTCCATTTAGAGAAACAGCTAATATTAAAGATGGTAGTAATGTGATGGCTGAAATGTCTATTCAATGTTTTGCTGGTAATTGTGCTCGAGGAATGACTCTAGCTGTAGAAAGTAATGGTGGCGGTGTTGGAATCGGCAAATCCTTTAATGGTGGTTTTGGTTTAGTACTAGATGGTAGTAAGAGAGTTGATGAGGTTATTAAATCTGCTTTAGATTGGGATGTTCATGGCGGTGTTGCTAGAAGAGCATGGGCTAGAAATAAGAATGCAATTGAAACTATGCAGGAATGGAATGAAAGAAATGAAGGTAGAGGCCATGTAACGATTCCATATCAACCAGAAGAAGGACTAGTTGAAAATATCGTTGCTGATTATTTAGATAAAGAGTAATAATATAGTTCACAATTGACAGTGTACAGTTATAAGATCAAGCTCTTAAGATCTTAAGAGCTTAAGTGACCTAAAAAGATTTATATCTACAGATTTAGGGTGATTTTAAATTTGGGGTTTTAACTGTCAACTGGACACTGTAAACTATAAACTGATATAAGGGAGGATAAATAATGAGTTTTTCTGATTATACTCTAGAAGAATTTGTAAATGAATTAGGTAGTAAGTCTTCTACACCAGGAGGAGGAAGTACTGCTGGATTAGGTGGTGCTTTAGCTTCTAGTTTAGCTTTGATGGTAATTAAATTAACTAAAGATTCGGATTTAGATAAATATACTGCTGATTTAAATGATATGAAATCAGAAGCACTAGAATTAATTGATGAAGATTCAGAGAGCTTTGATAAAGTAATGTCAGCATTTAAATTACCTAAAGAGACTGAAGAAGAAAAAGAAGAACGTAGTAAAGAGATTCAAAAAGCATTAAAAGGAGCTAGTATTACTCCGCTTAATACAATGAAATTAGGCTTAAAGGTATTAGAAATTGCTAAAGAGGTAGCTAAGGAAGGTAACCCTAATGCTGCTTCTGATGTGGGAGTAGCTGGATTGATGGCTTTAAGTACTGTTAAAGGCGGGAGCTATAATGTGCTGATAAATGCTCAATCTTTAAAGGATGAAAAAGTTTCTAAGGAACTAAAAGATGAAGCTAACGATATAATTGCTAAGGCAGAAAAATTAGCTAATGAGATTGAAGAGATCACTGCAAGTAAAATTTCAGGCTAATTTAAATATATTAAAAATTAGATATAAGATTACACAGGCAAGGAACAGACTAAGTTGAGATTAAGACTAAGGTTGATAATTACTTAATATTCTAATAAATTAAAGGGGTGGCAGTAATGAGTAAAATATTAGAGTGTATTCCTAACTTTAGTGAAGGAAGAGATGAAGAAAAGATTGAAAAAATTGTGGAACCATTTAAGAGCACTGATGGAGTTAAATTATTAGATTATTCAGCGGATAAAGATCATAATCGTCTTGTAGTTACTATGATTGGTAGTCCAGAAGGTTTAAAGCAATCCATGTTAGAAGCAATGGAGATTGCTATTGATGTAATTGATATGAATGAACATACAGGAGAACACCCAAGAATGGGAGCAGTAGATGTAGTGCCATTTACGCCGGTACGAAATGTTACTATGGAAGAAGCAGTAGAAATAGCTAATGAAGTAGCTAAAGAGGCTGCTGAAAAATTTGACTTACCTATCTATCTTTATGAAGATGCAGCTACTTGTCCAGAAAGAGAGAATTTAGCTGATATTAGACGTGGTGAATATGAAGCCATGAAAGAGAAAGTCCAAAAGCCTGAATGGAAACCAGATTATGGCTCAGATAAAGTTCATCCAACTGCCGGTGCAACTGTTATAGGAGCTCGGATGCCGCTAGTAGCTTATAATGTTAACCTTGACACAGATGATTTAGAGCTTGCAAATGATATTGCTCGAAAGGTACGTCATTCTGGTGGAGGTTTAAGATATTGTAAAGCTATCGGTATTGACTTAAGTGAAAGAGGTATTGTTCAGGTTTCTATGAACATGACAAATTACACTAAGACTTCACTCTATCAAGCATTTGAAATGATCAAATTTGAGGCAAAAAGGTATGGGGTAAATATTATTGGTAGTGAGCTAATTGGCCTATTGCCTGCTCAGGCATTATTTGATGTTGCTGAGTATTACTTAGGTGTGGAAGATTTCTCTTCAGAACAGATAATGGAAAATAGGTTATTGGAGGATCTATAATGAAAAAAGTATTAGTAAAGAATGCTGGAGAATTAGTTACTTGTAAAGGAAAAGCTCCTAAAACTGATTCAGATATGAATGAATTAGCAGTTATTAATGATGGATCTGTAGTAATTAAAGATGGATTGATTACTAAAGTAGGTAAAACAGAGGACGTCTTAAAAGATATTAATGAAGAAGAGTTTGAAGTTATTGATGCTGATGGCAAACCGGTTTTGCCAGGGTTTGTTGATGCTCATACTCATTTTGTATTTGGAGGCTATAGAGCTGAAGAGTATAGTTGGAGATTAAAAGGAGTACCTTACACTGAGATAATGGAAAGAGGTGGAGGTATTGTTAATTCTGTAGAATCTACTCGTAAAGCTTCATTTGAAGAATTAAAAGAAGATGCTTGCAAACGGTTAGACTCCATGATCTCTTTTGGAGTAACTACTGTTGAAGGAAAAAGTGGTTATGGACTTGAATTAGAAACTGAATTAAAGCAGTTAAAGGTGATGAAAGAATTACAAGAAGAACATGATATAGATATTAGTGCTACTTTCATGGGGGCTCATGCTATTCCTTCTGAATATGAAGGTCGCTCAGAAGAATTTATAGATTATCTAATAGATGAAGTTATGCCTCAGGTTGTCGAAGAAGGTGGGACAGAGTTTTGTGATGTCTTCTGTGATCAAGGAGTATTTACAGTAGATGAAGCTCGAAGAATCTTGCTTAAAGGTCAAGAATTAGGTTTGAAATCAAAGCTTCATGCTGATGAAATTGCTCAAGTAGGAGCAGCAGAAATGGCAGCGGAGATTGGAGCAGTATCTGCTGATCATCTACTTAAGGCTTCTGATGAAGGAATAGAATTTATGGCTGAAAAAGGGGTTATAGGGACTTTATTACCAATTACTGCTTTTAGTCTCAAAGAACCTTATGCTCGAGGCAGATACATGATTGATAATGGATTACCAGTAGCTTTAGCTACGGATTTTAATCCTGGAAGTTGTTATTCAGAATCTATTCCTTTACTTATTTCGTTAGCTACATTATATATGGGTTTAACTCCAGAAGAAGCAATAACCGCCTTAACTATTAATGGGGCTGCGGCTATAGATAAAGACCTTGAGATAGGTAGTATCGAAGTAGGTAAGGAAGGAGATTTAGTTATTCTTGATGCTCCTTCTTATAATCATTTAGCCTATCATATAGGAGTTAATATAATTGAAAGAGTTATTAAGAATGGTGAGGTAGTAGCTAATCATAAGGAATAAATATAATGTACTTCTCTTCTGATATATGCCAAGTTAGTATCTTGATTTAATTAATTTCATCAAGAACTAACTTGGTTTTTTATATTTAAATTTATTTTAAGTTAAAGCATACGTTGCTTAGATGATATTGATTTGACCTTTTTTAGATATAATTGATATAATATAGGTAATTACTGTTGAAAAATGTCAATAAACATATAGGAGGGAAGGATATGTTGCAATTGGAAGCAAAATTATTAGGAAGCCCAACAATAAAGATCAATGGAGATTCTATAGACTTTCCTTATAAAAAGGTTGAAGCTCTTTTTTATTATATTGTAGTAAAAAAGAAAGTGTCAAGAATTAAAATAGCCTCATTATTATGGGGGGATATGTTAGATGGAAAGGCTAAAAAAAATCTTCGTAATGCTCTTTATCAACTAAAGAAGGTTGTTGGTAAAGGTATAATTAATACACCAGATAGGTCTACTATATCTATTTGTGAAGATTGTCAATTGGATTTAGATATAGATGTTTTTTTAAATGAAGAAGGAGAAGAAGCAATTGAAGTATATAAAGGAGAATTCTTAAATAGTTTTTTAATTAAAAATGCTCCTGATTTTACAGATTGGATTTTTGAACAGAGGAATTACTATCTACAGTTATATATCAAAACATTAAGAAATTATAGTAAGCAACTTGAAGTTAAAGAAGAATTTCAACAAGCCATTTATTATTTAAAGTTATTAATTGAAGTTGATGAATTTAATGAAGTTGCTTATCGTGATTTAATGGGGTTATATGCAAAACAGGGTTCTATAGCTAAATCAGTTGATATTTATAAAGAATTAGAAGAACAATTGCATAGTGAATTAGGGATTACTCCAGACAAAAAGACAGTAAATCTTTTGCAGAATATAAGAGAAAGAATTTCTCATGATATAAATAGTAATGATGATAAAAAGGATGAGTATATCTTTAGAAGAGATGAGTTAGATATATTAATAAATAATTTGTCTAGATTCCTTAATGATAAATCGAGTGCTTCTATTTCTGTTTTTGGAGAAGCGGGGATTGGGAAAACTACTTTAGTTAAACAAGCTTTATCTGCAATTGAATTGAAGGATTCTTTAATTTTAAAAGCAAATTGCTTTCAAGCTGAAGAACGATATATTTTTAAACCTTGGAAAATTATTTTACAACAACTTAAAAAGAAAGTTGACTTTAATGATATAGATATCTCCTTACCGTGGAAAAAAATAATATCTTTTTTATTTCCATCGCTTTTAATTGAAGAAGAGGAAGTATTGTCAGAAGAAATGTTCAGTTTTGAATCCATTCAATGTCAGTCAGCTACAGAGGCTCTTCTTTTTCTTTTAACTGAAATTGCTAAAAATCAAAAATTAATTCTTGTCTTTGAAGATTTGCAATGGTGTGATGATAAGAGTCTCTTTCTTTTAAAGAATTTAATTCAAGAAAGCAAAAATAATAATATTTTAATTGTAATGACTTCTAGAAATGAAAGAAAGAATAGAATAGAGAATATATTCTTAGATTTAAAAAGACATAATTATATTAATGAAATTAATTTATCGCGATTAAGTTTGTCTGAAGTACAGAAGTTTGCTAATAATTCACTATCAAGTTATGAGTTCCCAGAGGAGTTAGTGACAAAAATTTATGATGAAACTGAGGGTAATACTTTCTTTTTAGTAGAGACTCTAAACTTATTGAAAAGTAAAGGTAAAGATCAGGCATTATCAAACTTACTGACGGATAAAAGTAAGGATATTTTAAGGAATAGAGTACAATCTGTTTCAAAAGAAGCACAAAATATTTTAAAACTAGCTTCTATCTGTTTTGATAAGGTGAGTTATGAATTATTATTAGATATTAGTGGAAAAAATGATTTTGAATTAATAGATTTGCTTGAAGAATTACAAGAGTATTATTTAATTGAAGAAATGCTTAGTGAAAGAAATGGTTCACCAGCCTATAAATTTACACATTCAAAGATTAGAGAATTTATTTATAATCACCAATCCTTTTCTAGAGTTAAGTTGCTACATAAAAGGATTGCACAATTTATAGAACAGAATTTACAACAAGGAGTTCGAAATAGAGATCAGTATGCTAAGTTAATTTATCATTATTCAAAAGCTGGAGATAAGCTAAAACATTTAGAATATTTAATTAAAGAATCAGAGATATATTTCCATCATACTCATGAGCTGTTTCCTATTACTAGTGATAAAAGTCTAGAAAAGGATCAGATTATATCCTTTAATCAAGAAGGGGCACATCGTTACTTAACAGAGATTAGCTCTTTGTTAGAAGAAGTAGAGCAGGAAGTTAGTGAGAATTTAGTAATAAGAGAGATGAAGGTTAAGTTTTTAAGAATGCAAGCGCAATTTTTGATTTCTGAAGGAGATTATAGTACTGCTATTGATACTATACAAAATATGATTTCAGAAGCCAGAAATGTAGATGATTGGTTAAGTATATTAAGAGGTTATCAACAGATGGCAGGTTTAGGTGTTCAAAAAGAAGAGGTTACATTTATAGAAGATAACGCAGAGAGAATGTATAGCTTAGCTGAAGAAATGGAAAAAGATGTGGAAATGGCAATAGCTCTAAGGTTTTTAGGAATTGCTAAACTTTATCAGAGAAATTATCAAGCTTCAGAGAGATTATTTAAGAATTCTTTACAAATCTTTAAAGATGCTGAAACACTAGGAAAAAAATATACATTAGGTATTGCTGTTATTTATAATTATTTAGGTGAGGTTAAAAGATATGAGAGGAAATTTGAAGAAGCAATTAATTTTTATAGACGTGGCATAAGCCTTTGTAAATCTCAAAATATTAATTGGGGATTAGGGATTTTTCATGTTAATGCTGGTCAAGTCTTCTTTGAACTTGAAGAATATGATAAAGCAAGGACATATTTTAATAATTCTTTAGAAATTTTTAAGAAATTAAAGACTATTTGGGGTTATTCAGCTATTAGCAATGGTTTTATGTCCTTGCTTTCTATTCAAAGACAAGATTATGAAAAGGCTTATGATTATTTAATAACGGCTGAAGAAACGGTAAAGCAATATCATAAAAGATATTGGCTAGGAATTCTATTAAGAATTAAAGCAGAGATTGCTAAGGAAATGAAAGAGAATGGAGAATTAGCAAAAGTATTTAAAGGTTATTTAAATGAGGATTATAGTAAGTATGCTAAAGATGCATTGTCTATTTTAGAAGAGATAGGTGCTGATTATGAAATAGAATTAGTAGATAACCTAAGTTAGAATTGATTGACTTTTGACGTTATTAAGACGACATTGTATTAAAATTAATATAGAAAGTGAAAAGATAATTCTTTAAATTAGTATTAGCTATTTTGAAAATTATTTTTGGAGAAAGAAGATGAATATTAAATTTAATATTCAAGAAAAATTAGAAATAAAGAATAATTTATTTTAATTAATGACGTTTTTTTGACGATTATGAAATATAATTAAATTGTAAAATTTTAATTTTCTTTATTTTTTCAGAAAATTGAACCATTATTCTCTAATATTAAGTTTAAAGATATATTTTGTAACTTTTAATATTAAAAATATCTTTGCATAATTAATTAAAAATGTAAGTCGTTATACTATAAGATTTTCATATAGCTAATATGATTATGTATTTACTTAATAGAATTATAAATTATGTCAGGGGGAAAAATATGAGTTGTATTGCTATCGATGGTAATAGTTTAACTTTAGATGATGTAATAGAAATAGCTAGAAACAACGTAAAAGTGAAGTTGACAGATGAAGCAGTGAAAAAAGCAAGAAAGTCTAGAGCAGTAGTAGATGAATTTGTAGAAAAAGAAGAAGTTATATATGGAATTACTACTGGATTTGGAGAACTTAGTAATGTTTATATTTCAAAAGATAAGACTGAAGATTTACAGAAGAATTTAATTTTTAGTCATTCCTGTGCAGTTGGAGAATGTTTTGAAGAAGATATTTCTAGAGCGGTAATGTTATTGAGAGCTAATGCCCTGGCAAAAGGAGTTTCAGGTATTAGATTAAAGACTTTAAATACTTTAATAGAGATGCTTAATAAAGGAGTACATCCAGTTATTCCTCAGCAAGGATCATTGGGGGCTAGCGGAGACTTAGCACCATTATCTCATATGGTATTGGTAATGCTTAATGAAGGAGAGGCAATTTATAAAGGGAAACGAATGCCTGGAAAAGAAGCAATGGAGAAGGCAGGAATTGAGCCTGTTAAGCTTAAAGCTAAAGAAGGTTTAGCTTTAATTAATGGTACTCAAATAATGACAGCTGTTGGAGCTTTAACAGTTTATGATGCTATTAATTTAATTAAATTAGCAGAGATATCATCTGCTTTAACTTTAGAAGCGTTAAATGGAATCACAGATGCTTTTGATGAAAGAGTACATAAGGTTAGACCTCATAAACATCAAATTAGTTGTGCTAAGAACTTATTAAGATTAACAGAAGGTAGTGAATATACAACAAGACAAGGTGAGGTAAGAGTTCAAGATGCGTACACGTTAAGATGTCTTCCACAGATCCATGGAGCAAGCAAAGATGCTATTGAATATGTGGAGGAGAAAGTTGAAATTGAAATAAACTCTACTACAGATAATCCTTTAATATTTGATGAAGATAAAGAGGTTATTTCTGGAGGTAATTTTCATGGACAACCTATGGCTTTACCATTCGATTTTTTAGGAATGGCTATAGCAGAATTAGCTAACGTGTCAGAACGGAGAATAGAAAGACTTGTAAACCCAAATTTAAGCGATTTACCACCATTTTTAGTAGGAGATGTAGGGGTGAATTCTGGATTTATGATTACTCAATATTCAGCAGCATCTTTAGTCTCTGAAAATAAAGTATTAGCTCATCCAGCCAGTGTTGACTCTATACCGTCCTCAGCTAATAAAGAAGATCATGTAAGTATGGGGACTACAGCTGCAAGACAAACACGGGAAATATTAAATAACACAAAACATGTGTTAGCAATAGAATTAATGGCAGCAGCTCAAGCGATAGATTTAAGAGATGAATCTAAGCAATTGGGTAAAGGGTCAGAAATTACTTATAGAAGTGTTCGAGAAGTCATAGATGAATTATGTGAAGATAGAATAATGAATTTAGATATTAATAAATCTGTTTCTTTAATTGAAGAAAATGTTATAGTAGATGCTGTAGAAGAAGAAATAGGAGAATTACATTAGAATATTAAATTTTTAATCAAAAATAAATAAAAGTAGAAGCATCCAATTGGATGCTTCTATTATAATATTATTAGCAACCATAGGTAACTGCGCTAAAAGCTTTTTTAGTTAGCAGTTTATAAATTTTATTATATGTATCAGAATATTTAGAGTTTGATTCATCAATGCCAACATTATCTAGTATTTCTGTAGTTAATTCGTGAATGTTCTTATTTTTAGGTTTGGATATAGTAGAACTTTTTATTTGATTCATAATTAATCCTCCTCTATTAAAAGAAAGTATTAAAAGGTAGTGTTAAATAATTAATTCTATATCATTATCCAAATTCCTTCATTACATTAAAGAATTAATATAATAAAAGATTAAATTGTTATTTGCAAAATAATCAGGTTTTTATAAAGGGGGTGAAGATAAAGAATTAATCTATATATTTATAATTTCAATGATAATATTTATCTGTCAAAATCATATTAGGAGGAGATATAATGAGTAAGGGAAGGAAACCAAGTCTATTTGAAGCGGTAATACCTATTTTAGTTACAGCAGTCTTATTATTTACAGGAATAGTCTTTTTAGGTATAGATCCTCATATACCTTTAGTTTTAGGTGGAGCAGTTGCAAGTATTTTAGGTATTAAATTAGGTTTTAGTTGGAAGGAAATCGAAGATGGTTTGATAGATGGAATTAATGTAGCAATGGGTTCAATAGTAATTTTAGCTATTATTGGAATCTTAATTGGTAGTTGGATTTTAAGCGGTACTGTACCAACTATGGTTTATTACGGAATGCAGCTTTTATCGCCAAAAATATTCTTAGTAGCAACAGTTTTAATCTGTTCTGTAGTTGCAATTGCAAGTGGAAGTTCTTGGACAACAGCAGGAACAGTAGGCCTTGCTTTAATTGGAGTTGGAGAAGGGTTAGGTATTCCTTTACCAATGGTGGCAGGTGCTATTATTTCTGGAGCTTATTTTGGTGATAAGATGTCACCTCTTTCTGACACTACTAACTTAGCACCAGCTATGGCAGGAAGTAATTTATTTGAACATATTGGACATATGGTTTATACTACTACACCTGCTTATATATTATCTTTAATATTATTTGGAGTAATGGGGCTAAGGTTTGGTGGTGGAAATATTGATCCAGAACAAGTGAGTCAGATCTTAACTACTTTAGATCAAACATTTACTATTAATATTTGGATGTTATTACCGGCAGTATTAGTATTCGGGATGGCAGCTAAGAAGCTACCAGCAGTTCCTACTTTAGTTATCGGTTCTGTAGTTGGTGGAATTTTTGCTATGTTATTTCAAGGAGCCGGATTTTCTGATGTAATTAATGCTATGCATTATGGATATAGTAGTGACACAGGTTTAGAAGTGATTGATAGTCTTTTAACTCGTGGTGGATTAAATAGCATGATGTGGACAATCTCACTTATTTTATGTGCTTTAGCTTTTGGTGGTATTTTAGATAAGGTTTCAGTATTAGAAGTTATAGTAAATAAGATACTATCATTTGCTACCACAACAGGGAAGTTAATAGCTAGTAATATCTTAGCTTGTATTGGCGCTAATGCATTACTAGGGGATCAATTCTTATCTATTATTGTGCCAGGTAAGATGTATAAAGCAGCTTATGAAAAGCAAGGGTTACATCCTAAGAACCTTTCTAGAGTATTAGAAGATAGTGGTACATTAACTGCAGTATTGATTCCATGGACTGCTGGAGGAGCATATATGGCTGCAACTCTAGGGGTAGATACGTTAGCTTATGTTCCTTACTGCTTCTTTAACTTATTAGTTCCTATAGTTTCTATGTTATATGGATTCATGGGAATTACTATCACTAAGTTAGATGATGAACAAATGGTTACAACAAGTGGAGAGAGTAGTTCACTTTAAAAAACTTTTAAAATATATCATGAAAAATTCATGGTAATATTATTTGGCATTTACCGAACTTTTAAAAGTTCGGTAAATGTCTTTTTGACTTTGTGAAAAAATTTGACTTTTATTTGACACATCTATCTTATGATTAGAATATAAGGTTTATAGTTAAGGACAGAAAATGAAGTTTAAAATAAAATTTTTATTACATTATATATAATAGTAATTATGATAAAAAGGAGAATAAGGTATGAAGAAATTGACAAAGTATAAAAGGTTAGAAAATGATGTATGGCAAGGAAGGATAGATGATCCAGAAAATTTTGATGCATTTCGATGGCATCAATGGGTAAAGACCATAGATTTATTAGATAAAAATTTACAACCTATTTCTAAAGAAGTAAATGGTTTCTGTTTTTTAGGATTCTGTTGTGATGAAGGGGTTGAACTAAATGAAGGGAGACCTGGGGCTGCAAAGGGTCCAATTAGTATTAGAAAAGAGATGGCAAAACTCCCTTGTAGATTTGATAAAGAGACAAAGTTATTTGATGGTGGGAATATAATTTCCTTAGGTGATGACTTAGAAACTGTCCAAAATGAGCTAGCAATAGCTGTAGAAAAGATTCTTTCCTTAAATCTTTTCCCAATAATTTTAGGTGGAGGACATGAGATAGCTTTTGGTCATTATAATGGAATATTAAGCTCAGTTTTAAAAGAATATAAAGATCCTAAAATAGGAATTATAAATTTTGATGCTCATTTTGATTTAAGGCCGTATCCAAATGGTGGTAACTCAGGAACTATGTTTAGACAGATTGCTGATAAATGTAAAGAAATAGAGATTGATTATTCATATTTTGGTGTTGGTATTCAAAAGTATGGAAATACAGTTAGTTTATTTAAAAAGGCAGATGAGTTAGGTGCAGAGTATATATTAGCAAAAGATATTAACAATTCTAATATTTTAAATGTACTAAATCAGTTAGATGATTATATTAAAAGTAATGAATATATATATATTACAATTTGTTCCGATGTGTTTTCTTCAGCTTTTGCTCCAGGAGTAAGTTCTTCTCAGCCTTTAGGACTTACACCAAAGATTGTGTTGGAATTATTAAAATATATTATTAAATCAGACAAGGTTTTGAGTTTTGATATTGCAGAGGTTTCACCGCGATTTGACCAAGATAATTCCACAGCTAATCTTGCAGCTATTATTATATTTGCAGTAATTAATACTCTAATCGGAGAAGAATAAATTATTAATCATTTTAAAGTAAAATTAAAAATTTGGTCTTAGAATTGACTTTTATTTGACGCGATTACTTTATCATTAAATTAAAATTTTAATAAACGAACAATTAAAGAAGGGATATAACTCTGAATTACAATAATTAATTCAGATTTTACATTGGCTATTTCTTCCTTCTTGTATATACTTAAGTTAGAAATTATACTTTTAGTTAAATAATGAAAAGCAAGAAGGGATAAAATGCTAAGTATGGCTCATATTATTGGAATGGTAACTACTATTTTAGGTATGACAATTATTAATCTTTTAGCTAGTAGAAATGTAAAGACTATGTCTGAATTTATATTAAGGTTAAAGCAAGGGATAAAATGTTATTAGAAAGAACTATTAATTATGGATGATATGGTGTTCTTACTTTAATATTTATTAAAAAAGCAGAATAATATTACAATTTGGTTTATTTTGCAGGTAAACAAAGATAGATGTCTAAGGTAGTTAGTGAGTTATTAAAAAAATATTGTAATTAATTAAATTTTTCAATAAGTAGTTTATAATAAGTTTTGAAAGGTGTGAGTTTAATGGAGAAAAAGACATTAGTATTAGGGGTTATCGGTTCAGATGTTCACGCCATTGGGAATAGGATTTTAGAAGAAGCATTAACTAAGGCAGGATTTGAGATTATAAATATTGGTGTTTTATCACCACAAGAAGATTTTATTAATGCAGCTGTTGAGACTGATGCAGACGTTATTTTAGTTTCATCTCTTTATGGACATGGTGAGATAGATTGTCAAGGGTTTAAAGAAAAATGTATAGAAGCAGGTTTGGAGGATGTGCTTTTATATATTGGCGGTAATTTAGTGATTGGCAAACAAAATTGGGAAGAGACTAAAAAGAAGTTTTTGGATATGGGATTTGATCGAGTTTATCCTCCTGGAATTTTACCTGAAGAACCAATTGCTGATTTGAAAAAGGATTTAGGCATCAAAGAGTAGTTATTAATTATTTAACGGGGTGATTCTATGGGGTTAACTTTATTATTCGATATAGGAAGTACTTATACTAAAGCTATAGTTGTAGATTTAGACAAAATTGAATTAAAAGCTCAAGCTAAAGCTTTAACAACTGTACAGGATGATGTGACGATTGGGATAAAAAAAGTTTTAGATAATTTAGTTGACCAGGGAATTGATTTAAATGATGTAGAACACCGTTTAGCTTGTAGTAGCGCAGCTGGCGGACTAAAGATGATAGCAGTTGGTTTAGTACCTGAATTAACTGCCGAAGCAGCTAAGAGAGCTGCTTTAGGAGCAGGAGCTAAGGTAGCTAATGTATATTCTTATGAACTAACAGCAAATGAACTAGATGAAATAATAATAGAAGAACCAGATATCATTCTTTTAGCTGGAGGAACAGACGGGGGGAATAAAGATGTAATATTGCATAATGCAAAAGTATTTGCAGAATCTAAATTATCTACTCCTATTGTAATAGCTGGTAATAAAGTTGCTGCTCAAAAAGCAGAGAATATTTTAGTAGATGGACAAAAGGAAGTGTACGTTACTGCTAATGTAATGCCTAAATTAGAAGAATTAAATATTAAACCTGCTAGAGAAATAATTAGGAAAATATTTTTAGATAAGATCATTCATGCTAAAGGTTTATCTAAAGCAAAAGAGTATATAAACCAAGTGATTATGCCTACACCTTCAGCCGTCATGAATGCTGCTAAGTTAATTGCTGAAGGAACAGATAATGAGGAGGGCTTAGGTGAACTACTAATAGTTGATATTGGTGGAGCTACTACTGATATTCACTCAATAGCTAAAGGAACTCCTACTAAAAGTGGAGTTAAGGTAAAAGGTTTGGTAGAGCCGTATGTTAAAAGAACAGTTGAAGGCGATTTAGGAATGCGTTATAGTGCTCCAGCCTTGTTAGAATTAGTTAGAAATAAAGAAATATTAAGTTATCTTTCAGAAGGAGTAACAGAGGATGATTTAGAAGAATATATTAATAAAGTTAGAAAGAATGTTGAGTATATACCTCAGAATGAACTAGAAGAAAAGATTGATTCGGCTATTGCTAAAATAGCTACTAAATTAGCTGTACAAAGACATGTAGGTCAGATACAGACTACTTATACTCCTTTTGGAACAGAATATATTCAATATGGTAAAGATTTAACAGATTTAAATTTAATTATAGGAACAGGGGGAGTTCTGGTTCATAGTAAAGCACCTAATACAATATTAAAAGAAGGGCTATTTACTGAAACAGATCCTACTATTCTAGCTCCTATGGAACCTAAATTAATGCTAGATGATAAATATATTTTGGCAGCTATTGGCTTATTGATGGAAATTTCAAAGTCTAAGGCTGTTAGATTGGCTAAAAAACATCTTAAAAAGCTTAACTAAGGAGGAAGAGGAATGAAACTAAAAAATAAAAAGTGGAGCTTAGATAAATTTATGCAGATTAGAGAGGAAGTTTTAAAGCAGTGGGATACAGGAGCTGAAGTTGATTTAGAAGATGCTATTGAATATCATAAATCTCTACCAGAGCAGAAGGATATGTCCAAGAAATTAATTGAAGCTAAAGAAGAAAAAATTACCTTAACTCAACCTAGAGCAGGGGTAGCTTTAATCGATGAACATGTTGAGTTACTTAAATTTTTAAAAGAAGAAGGTCAGGCTGATTTATTGCCGACTACCATTGATAGTTATACAAGACAGAATAAATACCAAGAGGCTGAAGAGGGTATTAAACAGAGTAAAACTGAAGAACGTTCAATGTTAAATGGATTTCCAGCAGTTAACCATGGTATTAAGGGATGCAGGAAAGTAATTGAATCCTTAGATGCTCCAGTTCAGGTTAGACATGGAACACCGGATGCTAGACTATTAGCGGAGATTACTTTAGCTGGTGGTTTTACTAGTTATGAAGGTGGTGGAATTTCTTATAATATTCCTTATGCTAAAGATGTTTCTATTGAAAAGACTATTTATGATTGGCAGTATGTTGATAGATTAATTGGATATTATGAAGAAAAGGGAATTTCAATTAATAGAGAACCATTTGGTCCCCTAACGGGAACATTAGTACCACCGTCTATATCTCATAGTGTAGCCATTATTGAAGGACTTTTGGCAGCTGAACAAGGTGTTAAGAATATTACTCTAGGATATGGACAGTGTGGAAACCTAACACAAGATGTAGCAGCTATTCAGACTTTAGAAGAATTAGCTGAAGAATATTTATCAGAATATGATGATATAGTTTTAACTACAGTATTTCATCAGTGGATGGGTGGTTTCCCACAAGATGAATCTCAAGCATTTGGGGTTATTTCATGGGGAGGAGCAACTGCTGCATTAGCACAAGCTACTAAAGTAATAGTAAAGACCCCTCATGAAGCTTTAGGAGTACCAACTAAGGAAGCAAATGCTCAAGGATTGAAAACAACTAAGCAAGTAGTTAATATGTTAAAGGATCAACATTTTATGCCTAATGGTGTTTTAGAAAAGGAAAAAGAGATGATTAAAAAAGAGACTAAAGAGATACTTAATCGAGTCTTTGAATTAGGTAAAGGAGATTTGGCTAAAGGAACAGTTAGAGCTTTTGAAGCAGGAGTTTTAGATATTCCATTTGCTCCAAGTAAATACAATGCAGGTAACTTATTACCGGCTAGAGATAATAATGGCGCAGTCCGTTATTTAAATCATGGAAATTTACCATTCTCTGAAGAAGTAATTAATTTCAATAAAGAAAAATTAGAAGAAAGAGGTAAAGATGAAGAAAGAGATCCAAGTTTTCAAATGGTAATTGATGATATTTATGCTATTGGTAAAGGGATGTTAGTAGGAAAACCCAGAACGTAAACCCAAATCCATAGCCAGCCTTGTTTTATAGGCTGGTAGAGGAAAACCCAGAACGTAAACCCAAATCCATAGCCAGCCTTGTTTTATAGGCTGGTAGAGGAAAACCAAGAACATAATCCTACGTCCATAGCCAGCCTTGGTTTATAGGCTGGATGAGGAAAACCCAGAACATAATCCTACGTCCACAGCCAGCCTTGGTTTTTAGGCTGGATGGTTGGTTTATAAGCTTTAAGTGGTGAGAACTTTTACCCACACTAATGTTTCATACTTACTTCTCACCACTTAACCTTCATTATTTAATAATTCTATTTATCAGTTGTTATTTATGCTCTATTAAAGGGGGAAGTAAAAATGAAGATAAAAGAAATTGTTACATCTCCAGGATTAACAGGATTCTACTTTGATGATCAACAAGCAATTAAAGACGGTGCTGAACATGATGGAGTTACATATATAGGAGAGGCAATTACTGAGGGATTTACTTCTATTCGTCAAGCAGGTGAGTCTATTTCCATTATGATTATTTTAGAAGATGGTCAAGTTGCTTATGGAGATTGTGCTGCTGTACAATATTCAGGAGCTGGTGGTAGAGATCCGTTATTTTTAGCCGAAGAGTTTATACCGATTATTGAGGAGAAGATCGGACCAGAATTAATTGGAAAAGAGTTAAATAGTTTTAGAGAGTTAGCAGAAGAATTTGATAATTTTAAAGTAAATGGTAAAAGATTGCATACTGCTATTCGGTATGGACTTACTCAAGTATTATTAGATGCTGTAGCTAAAGCTAAGAAGAAGACGATGACTGAAGTAGTAGCTGAAGAATATGGTTTAGAATTAAGTGTAAAGCCAGTACCTATCTTTACTCAAACTGGTGATGACCGATATCTAAATGCTGATAAGATGATTATTAAACATGCTGATGTTTTACCTCATGGGTTAATTAATAATGTAAAAGAAAAGTTAGGCGAGAATGGTGAAAAATTATTAGAATATGTTAAATGGTTAAAAGATAGAGTTGAAGAGCTTAAGAATGAAGAAGATTATCAACCTATCTTTCATATTGATGTTTATGGGACTATTGGTTTAGCTTTTGATAATGATCCAGAAAAAATGGCAGAGTATTTAAAAGGATTAGATGAAGCAGCTCAGCCGTATACACTTAGGATAGAAGGACCGATGGATTCTGGAAGTAGAAAAGCTCAGATTAAGGACATGAAGGCCTTAAGAGAAGAAGTAAAGAAACAGGATATAGATGTAGAGTTAGTTGCTGATGAATGGTGTAATACATTAGAAGATATTAAGATGTTTGTTGATGAAGAAGCGGCAGATATAGTACAGATTAAGACTCCAGATTTAGGTGGAATTAATAATACTATAGAAGCAGTACTTTATTGTAAAGAGAATGGTGTTGGAGCTTATCAAGGTGGAACTTGTAATGAAACTGAACGTTCAGCTCAGATTTGTGTTAATTTAGCTTTAGCAACTAGACCAGATCAAATGCTTGCTAAACCAGGTATGGGGGTAGATGAAGGTTTAATGATTGTGAAAAATGAAATGGAAAGAGTGTTGAGTTTACTTCGGGTGAGTCAAAGACTATAATTATAGGAGGTGTTATAAATGAAGGAATTAAAAATTCTATCTCCCACAGCAATATTAGGGTATGGATTTCCGGTTGATTCGTTTGAAAGAGGTTTAGAGAAAGAACCGGATTTAATAGCAGTAGATGCAGGTTCTACGGACCCTGGTCCTTATTATTTAGGAGCAGGAGTATCTTTTACTGATCGAAAAGCCGTTAAACGAGATTTAGAATTGATGATTGAAGCAGGTCAACAAAGAGATATACCAGTTATTCTAGGTACTGCCGGTGGAGCAGGAGGTGCACCTCATTTGGAATGGTGTACTGAGATAGTAAAAGAAATAGCTCAGGAGCAGAATTTAAGTTTTAAATTAGCAACTATTCAGTCTGAACAAGATAAAGACTTAATATTAGATATCTTTAAAAAAGATGGAGTTTCTCCATTGGCACCAGTCGAAGAAACGAATGAAGCAGAGATAAAAGCTAGTACTAGAATTGTTGGACAGATGGGGGTAGAACCTATTATCAAAGCTTTAGATGAAGGCTCTGAAGTAATTGTAGCCGGTAGAGCTTATGATCCTACAGTTTTTGCAGCTTACTGCATTAGAGAAGGATTCCCAGCGGGCTTAGCATTACATATGGGCAAAATTATGGAGTGTGCTTCAATAGCTGCTAATCCAGGTAGCGGTAGTGATTGTATGTTTGGAACGTTAAGAGAAGATCATTTTCTGTTAGAGCCGTTAAATCATGAACGAAAATGTACAACTACTTCTGTAGCTGCTCATACTCTTTATGAAAAAGCTAATCCGTTTAAATTACATGGGCCTGGTGGAATTATTGACCTTTCAGAGACAGAATTTGAAGAATATGATGAGCGAACTGTAAAAGTAAGCGGAAGTAAATTCATTGAAAGTGATGAATATACAATTAAATTAGAGGGAGCTAAAGAAGTAGGGTATCGGACATTATCTATTGCGGGAACTAGAGATCCAATTATGATTGAGAAGCTAGATCATATAATAGAGGTTGTTAGAGATACAGTTAGAGATAATTTTGATGACTTATCTGAAGATGATTATGATTTGATCTTTAGAGTATATGGCCAAAATGGAGTAATGGGGGATTTAGAACCAGAACCGGAGGTTTTATCTCATGAAGTAGGAATTATTCTTGAAGTTGTGGCTAATACTCAAGAGTTAGCCAATACAATATGTAGTTTTGCTAGATCAACTATGTTACATTATGGATATCCTGGAAGAGTAGCTACTGCTGGTAATCTGGCATTTCCGTATTCACCATCAGACCTTAAAGCCGGTGTAGTGTATGAATTTAATCTTTATCATTTAATTAAGGTAGATGATCCATGTGAGTTATTCCCAATAAAAATAGAGGAAATATAAAGAAGGTGATAAAATGCCAAAGACTAAGAATATCAGAGAGTTAGTAGATGTAATTAGAAGTAAGAATGCAGGTCCTTATGAGTTGACATTTGATTTTATATTTAAGAGTTTTGAGATTTATGAAGAAGTTAAATCATCAGGAGTAATTAATGAAGAATTAATAGCTGAATTATATGATATTAAATTAGAGGATGTAATTTCAGTAATAAATTATGATCCTGCAAAGGCTATTAAGGCGACTATTGTTCGACCATTCTCTTCAGGAGCTATCGGTGAAACCGATGTATATGGTGCTCAACAACATGCTCCACTTTTAAAAATTGAAATACCATGGGATTAATATATGATTATAAAAATAGGTTATAATAGAAATATTTCTATTATAACCTATTTTTATTGTCAAGGAATTTAGGCACAGGAATATAAATTGTTTTGTCGAAAAAAATAGATGAGAAAATAAATTCTGAGGTGAAAGGGATGTCAAAGAAGAAAGAATTAGCAATTATAACTATGAGTGAAGCAACAAATCATCTTTTTAAAGAGCAGTTAACTGAGGTATTAAAAGATAAAGTAAATATTGTAGGGTATGTAATTAATGATTTAGAAGAAGTTGTTCAAGTAGATTTAATCTTATCAACCAATTCATTAAATGGGAAGGTAAATAAATATGTTTCAAAGGATAGTGAAGTTGTTTTTGCTAGAAGATCATTAGATATCTCTTCTTTAGAAAAGCTAATTAAAATATCTACAGGTAAGCAGGTATTATTAGTCAATAATACTAAGTTAGCAGCTCAGGAGACAGAGACGATCTTAAAAGAGGCAGGAATTGATCATATAGAGTTGATTCTTTCTTATCCGGGCAAAGAAGTAGATGATGAAATAAAACTAGCTATTACACCTGAAGAGGTCGAATATGTCCCAGAAGGTGTTGAACAAATTATTGATATTGGAAGTAGAGTTTTAGATTTAACAACAATTGTAGAGGTGCTAATTAAACTAAATCTATTAGATGAAAAGGCTAACTTATTAGTTTCTAAACATATCAGACAATTGGTTAAACTAAATAAAGAATTAGATACCAATATAAAAAAGGTTGAAAAAGCAAACAAAATGTTAGAGACAGTAATTAATCATGTTCATGATGGTATAATTTATATTAATAAAAGAGAAGAAGTAGAAGTCTTTAATCAAATGGCTGAAGATTTTTTTGAAATTAAAGCAGAAGATGTAATTAATAAGAATGTAGTAGACAAGGTTCCTAATACTAAACTTCATCAGGTTTTAAGAACAGGCCTTGAGGATATAAATGCTTTACAGAATGTTGGGGATAAAAAGATAGTAACTACTAGGGTTCTTGTAAAGCAAGACGAAGCGATTATTGGGGCTTTAGCTACTTTTAAAGATATAACGGAAGTAAAAAAGTTAGAACAGAATCTAAGAAAGAAATTAAAAGATAAAGGACATATTGCTAAATATAGATTTAACGACATAATAGGTGAGAGTGAAGCAATAAATAAGGCTATCAAGAAAGCAAAGAATTTAGCTAAAAGTGAATCTACGATTCTCATTCAAGGGGAAAGTGGAACCGGTAAGGAATTATTTGCTCAAGCAATTCATAATTATTCAAATCGAGCAGAAGCATCATTTGTGGCCATTAATTGTGCTGCAATACCTGAAAGTTTATTAGAAAGTGAGTTATTTGGATATGAGGATGGTGCATTTACTGGAGCTAAAAAAGGTGGAAGACCAGGAGTTTTCGAACAAGCTCATACAGGTACTATCTTTTTAGATGAGATTGGAGATATGCCTTTAAATATTCAAACTAGGCTCTTGAGAGTATTACAAGAGAAAGAAGTGATGCGTATAGGAGCTACTAAAGTGGCACCTATAGATATTAGAGTAATAGCTGCTACTAATAAAGACTTAAAAAGATTAATTAATGAAAATAAATTTAGAGAAGATTTATATTATAGATTAAATGTCCTTCCTTTAGAAATACCTAACTTAAATAATAGAAGAGAAGATATTCCATTATTAATTAACTTCTTTTTGCAAAGGTTTAATAGAGAAGATTTAGTGATAACTAAAGGGACTATGAGTAAATTATATAATTATAATTGGGAGGGAAATATTAGAGAGTTAGAAAATTGTGTAGAATATATTACACAAACATGTAATAATAAGGTAAGGTTAGATGCTTTACCACCATACCTTAAGAATAATCATAGAATCAATGATGGGGATTTAGATGAACTTGAGAAAATTAAAGTTGATTTAAAGGAATTAGGGGATATAATTGAATATAAACTTATTTTAAATGAACTTTATTTAGCTAAACAGTTAGATGAACATATAGGTAGACGTGAGATAGCTAAGAGTGCAAAAATTAATGAAGTTCAACTTTCATCACAAATGGTAAGAAGCAGATTGAAAAAATTAGAAAAACAGGGTTTAGTTAAGATTGGTAGAGGAAGACAAGGAACTGAAATTACGGATAAAGGAATACAGATTTTAAAGAAGCTAAATAGTTAATAATAAAAGTAGATTATACTTAAATTAATAGGAAAGGATGAAATTATGGAGATAGAAGCTGTTTTAGACTTTATTAATGCAAAGATAGATAGAATTATTGAAGAGACAATAGAAATTAGTCAAATTTCTGCCCCTACTTTTCAAGAAGAAAAGAGAGCTAATCATATTCAACAAAAGTTAGAAGAATTTGGAGCTACTAAGATTAGAAAAGATGAAGTAGGCAATGTTATTGCATCTTATAGAGTAGACCCTACTGCATCTACTGTTATGATAGCTGCTCACTTGGATACAGTATTTAATGAAGAAGTAGACTTGCAAGTGACAAGAGAGGATCCCATAGTAGCAGCACCAGGGATTTGTGACAATAGTTTGGGGCTAGAAGGATTATTAGTAGTGGCGAAAGTTTTGAATAAATTTAATATTGAATTGGGTTATAATTTGATTTTGGCAGCTACAGTTGGTGAAGAGGGACTTGGTAATTTAAAAGGGATGACCCAATTGATGGAAGATTATGAGGAAAAGGTAGATGAGGTAATTGCTTTAGAAGGAGATGGGTTAGGTAGGGTTACTAATCAAGCAATTGGAAGTAGTCGTTGGCGAGTCAAATTTAAAGCAACAGGCGGTCATAGCTGGAGTGATTTTGGTCAACCTAGTGCGATTCATACTATGTCTAAAGCAATTGCAGCTTTAAATGATTTTAAATTACCTAATAATAAAAAGACCACATATAACGTAGGAAAAGTTAGTGGTGGGAGAACAATTAATACTATTGCTCAAGAGGCTGAAATGTTATGGGAGGTTAGGTCATTAGAATCTAATTATTTAGAGCAAGTAGTGAAAGAATTTAAAGATATTATTAAAGGTATTGCTAATAAAGATAAAGTAAAAACTGAATTTGAATTAATAGGAGAAAGACCGGCAGGGAGAATTTCTAGTGAGCATGAATTAATAAAAATAATATCACAGACTCATAAAGAGTTGGGTATTGAATCTAAGTATGAAGCGGCTAGTACCGATGGAAATTTACCATTAAATTTAGGTATTCCTGCTGTAACTATTGGATTAACCCGGGGAGATAATATTCATCGAGAAGATGAGTATATGGAAATAGAGCCAGTAAAGTTAGGTTTAAAACAGTTGTTGTTAATTATTGATAAGCTAAATAACAGAGGTGAAATTAATGAAGAAGATTAAATTAATCTCAACCGGTGGAACTATTGCTATGGGTGAAAATAAAGAAGGAAAGCTGATCCCCAAATTTACTGGCAAAGAGTTAATTGAAAGTATTCCTGAATTAGAAGAAATGTGTGAGGTTGAAGTTAATGAGTTTTGTAATATTGATAGTTCTCAAATGACACCTGAGAGAATGTTTAAACTGGCTCAATTAGTTAAAGAAGAAATTCGTAATTCTGATATAGATGGGATTGTAATTACTCACGGAACAGATACTTTACAAGAAACGGCTTATATGTTAAATGTGCTTATTGATAGCTCTAAGCCTGTGATTATTACTGGAGCTATGCGAGGGGCTACAGAGTTAGGTAGTGATGGTAGTGCTAATATATACCAGGCTTTCAAAGTTGCAGTTAAAGAAAAGAGTAAGGATCAAGGAGTCTTAGTAGTTCTTAATAATGAGATTCATACTGCTCACTTATTAACTAAGAGGCATACTACCAATTTAGCAGCTTTTCGTTCAACAAATAGTGGTAGATTAGGAGAAGTGACTAAAGAAGAAGTGAATTATTTTTATAAAACAATGCCTCCTAAAAATATTAAGACAGATGCAATTAATACTAAAGTGGCTTTTGTTAAAATAGTATCAGGATTTAACAGTACAATAATAGATATGTTAGTCAGTAATAATGAGTTTGATGGTTTGATTATTGAAGCTTTTGGTTCGGGTACAATTCCTAATTATATTCTACCAAGTCTAGAAAGAGCACTTAATAAAGGTATGAAGGTTGTTTTAACATCAAGATGTTTAGAAGGGAAAGTCCATAATACATATGCTGCTGCAGGAGGCGATAAAGACTTAGAAGAGATGGGAGTTATTTTTAGTGATGGTATTAGTGGACCAAAAGCTAGAATAAAATTAATGTTACTCTTAGGAGGAGATTATAAAGACGAAGAAATATGTGATTTTTTTAAAGAAGCATAGAAAGATGATCTTTTTGTAGGAGAATTATATCTATATTATTAAATTAAATAAAAGATTTTTATTAGAGGAAGACATTACTATCCAGTAATGTCTTCCTTTATTTTATTATTAAATTTGTTAAAATTTCATAGATTATAGATAACTAATGGTAGGATTGGGTTATTAAAACCCCATTAATAGGTAAGGACAACCTATTCTTAATATCAATTTAGAGGATAATTATATTTCAAAAAATATTAGAAAGTTTAAAATTAGTCTTTAACACTAATCAATTATATGTTAACTGGATTAAATATGTGCTTGAAAATGAAATAGTTATTTTGTAAAAAAATTGGCATACTATATGCATTAATAAATTAGTGAAAATATTATTAGAAGATAAGAATAAATTAGGAGGGCTAATAAATGAGAAATGAAGCTTTAAAATTACATAAAAAATTATTAGGTAAAATAGAAGTCAATAATAAAATAGATGTAAAAGATAAGAGAGATTTAAGTTTAGTGTATTCACCAGGAGTTGCTGAGCCGTGTAGAGAGATATTTAAAAACAAAGAGACTGTTTATGAGTATACATCGAAAGGGAATACAGTAGCAATTGTTACCGATGGTTCAGCTGTATTAGGATTGGGTAATATCGGTCCTGAAGCAGCATTACCAGTGATGGAAGGAAAATCAGTCTTACTTAAGAAGTTTGCCGGAGTAAATACTGTTCCTATTTGTTTATCAACCCAAGAGTCAGATGAGATAGTTAACATAATTAAGAATATCTCTGCAACTTATGGAGCGATTCTTTTAGAAGATATAGCAGCCCCAAGATGTATTGAGATTGAAGAAAGATTAAAGGAAGAATTAGATATTCCAGTATTCCATGATGACCAACATGGAACAGCTATTGTCACCATGGCTGGATTAATTAATGCCGCCAAGTTAGTTAATAAAGATTTAAAAGAGATTAAAGTAGTAGTTAATGGAATTGGGGCTGCCGGTAGTTCAATTACTAAGTTGTTATTAGAAGCAGGAATTAAAGAGGTTATATTATGTGATAAAGAGGGAATTTTAAATCCAGGAACTCAAGATTTAACAGATAAACAGATTGAGTTAGCTGAACAAACTAATCCTAATGGAGAAGAAGGTGGATTAGATGTTGCAATTAAAGATGCTGATGTTTTCATTGGAGTCTCTGTTGGTAATATATTAACCAAGGATATGCTAGAAAGCATGGGTGATGATTCTATTATCTTTGCCATGGCTAATCCTGATCCTGAGGTTAAACCAGATTTAGCTAAGGAAGCAGGAAGTAGAATAGTTGGAACTGGACGTTCAGATTACCCTAATCAGGTTAATAATTTATTAGCTTTTCCTGGAGTATTTAAAGGTTTATTAAGTGCTAGGGCTACAGATATTACTGATGATATGAAACTAAAAGTAGCATATGCTATAGCTAAAATTGCTGAAGATAATGGACTTAATGATGATTATATAATTCCAGATCCTTTTGATAAAGAAGTTGTTAATCGGGTTGCTAACACCATTAGTAAATTAGCTAGAGAAAAAGGACTAATAAGATAAAATAGGAGGGGTTAACTGTGGCAAGAATTGAAAAAGATTTCTTAGGGGAAAAAGAAATAGCTGATAATAGTTATTATGGTATTCAAAGTATGAGGGCAGCAGAAAACTTTAAGATTACTGGGATTTCAATTCACCCAAAGTTAGTTCATGCTATTGGGATGGTAAAGGTTGCTGCGGCTACAAGTAATATGAAGTTAGGGTATCTAAATCGTGAAAAGGGAAAAGCTATTATTGAAGCTGCTAAAGAAGTACAAAAAGGTAAATTTGATAGTGAGATTATTGTAGATGCCATTCAAGGCGGAGCTGGAACTTCAATTAATATGAATATTAATGAAGTAATTGCTAATCGAGCTTTAGAGATTTTAGATGATACAAAAGGAAACTACGAAAGAGTACATCCAAATACAGATGTCAATATGGCCCAATCTACTAATGACGTAGTACCAACAGCAATTAGAATTGCTACTATTGAACAACTTAATAGCCTACTTTCTGCTCTTTCATTGTTAAGCATAAGGTTTAGAGAGAAGGAAGTTGAATTTGATGGTATAATTAAGATGGGACGAACACATTTACAAGATGCGATCCCAATTAGATTAGGTCAAGAGTTTGGTGCCTATAGAAAAGTAATTGAGAGAAATATTAATAGAATCAAGAATGTAATGAATGAATTAAAAGAAGTAAATTTAGGAGCTACAGCTATAGGAACTAGTTTAAATGCAGAACCTAAGTATATAGAATTAGTTATAAAGGAATTAAGAAAAGTTACTGGGTTAGGTCTTAAATCTATAAAGGATTTTATTGATGGAACCCAGAATACAGATATAATAGTTGAGGTTTCTGGAAGGTTAAAGACATTAGCCAGTAGTCTGTCGAAAGTTGCTAATGATTTAAGGTTATTAAGTTCAGGGCCTAGAACAGGATTAAATGAAATTAATTTACCAGCAGTTCAGCCAGGTTCATCAATCATGCCAGGAAAAGTAAATCCAGTAATGGCTGAGGTAGTAAATCAAGTATCATTTCAAGTAATGGGTAATGATCAAACTATTACTTTAGCTTCGGAAGCAGGTCAATTGGAATTAAATGTAATGGGGCCAGTAATGGCTTTTAATTTATTGCAATCTACTGATATTCTTACAAATGCAAGTGAATTATTTGCAGAGAGATGTATTAAAGGAATTACAGTTAATAGGGAAAGGTGTGAGGAATTACTCCATCATAGCATTGGGATAATTACTGCTATTAATCCTCATATTGGATATGATAAAGCATCTCAGATAGCTAAAAAAGCTCTAAAAGAAGATCGTTCAGTTAAAGAAGTAGCTTTAGAAGAGGGAGTTTTAAGTGAAGAAGAAGCTTCTAATATATTAGATCCAATTGAAATGACTGAACCAGGAATTGCTGGTAAGGAGTCGCTAAAGAAGGAGGCGTAAGCTAATGACAGTTCATGTAGATGAGATTACTGAAGCTGTAGCCGAGATGTGTATGAAGGCTAATTTTGAATTAGGTGATGATATTATTAATGGTTATCAGCAGGCTCTTAAGAGAGAAGAATCACCAATAGCAAAAGAGATTTTAGAACGTTTATTGGAAAATGCAGAGATTGCTAAAAACGAAAAAATGCCTATCTGTCAAGATACAGGGATGACTGTAATCTTTGTAGAAGTGGGACAAGACCTTCAAATAGAAGGTGGAGAGCTGTCCACAGCTATTAACGAAGGAGTTAGACGTGGTTATGAAGAAGGGTATTTACGCAAGTCAGTGGTAGCGGGACCTTTAGAAAGAATTAATACTGGAGATAATACACCAGCGGTTATACATACTGAAATAGTTCCTGGAGATAAATTAAAACTTACTGTAGCTCCTAAAGGTTTTGGCAGTGAAAATATGAGTCAGATCAAAATGTTAAAACCAGCAGATGGTGTAGAAGGAGTTAAAGACTTTGTTTTACAAGTGGTCAAAGAGGCTGGACCTAATCCTTGTCCACCAATTGTGGTGGGAGTAGGGATTGGTGGCACATTTGAAAAGGCTGCCTTATTAGCTAAGAAGTCACTCTTACGACCTATAGGAGAACATAATGACAGAGAAAGTATATTAGATTTAGAGATAGAGCTATTAGAAAAAATAAATGAATTAGATATTGGGCCTCAAGGTTTTGGGGGAAAAACTACAGCTTTAGCAGTTAATATTGAAACTTATCCAACCCATATTGCTGGATTACCAGTAGCGGTTAATATTAATTGTCATGTAACTAGACATAAAGAAAGAGTTTTAGGCTAAAAAGGAGGCAGTACTGATGAGTGAGATTGAAATAGAAACTCCCTTAACAGAAAAGCAGGTTAGAGATTTAAAGGCTGGAGATAAAGTGCTTTTGTCAGGAATAGTTTATACTGCTCGAGATGCAGCCCATGCTCGGCTAATTGCTGCTCTAGAAGCAGGAGATGAACTGCCTATGGAGATAGAAGGACAGGTGATTTATTATGTAGGACCATGTCCAGCTAAACCAGGAAAACCGATTGGGTCAGCAGGTCCAACTACTAGTTATAGGATGGATTCTTTTGCTCCTACATTAATTGAAGAAGGATTAAGAGGTATGATTGGTAAAGGAGATAGAAATCAAAAAGTAATAGACTCTATGAAAGAAGAAGGTGCAGTTTACTTTGGTGCCATCGGTGGTACAGCTGCATTAATAGCCCAGCGGATAAAAGAAGCTGAGGTAATTGCTTATGATGATCTTGGTACAGAGGCTGTTAGAAAATTAAGAGTAGAAGATTTACCGGTGATTGTAGTAATTGATAGTGAAGGTAATAGTTTATATAAGCGGGATTAATAGGATGATATTATAATGTCATACTAATAGGTGCTGGTAGTTATAACTAGTACCTGTTTTTTATTTTTTAACTTAAAATAAAGGGATAAATTAATAATTATTGAAATAATACAAAGAATAGAAGGGAGACCTCATAATGTTCAATAGCTTTGCACAGTCAGTATACTTTGCTCCCCGGGGTAAAGATAGAATTAGTGAATTAGGTAATGATTTAGCTCACGCTTATTTAAGTCCTAATGACCAGCTTGTTGGATTGATTGGAGATGCAGGAGCTGGAAAGTCATTGTTGATTAGAGGAATGTTTCCGGGATTAACTTTAACTAATGATGATAATGGAGTCAATATTAGACCATTACCTGTATTAGAAGCATCTGAAAATGATAATTTTAATAATCATACATATCATGTTGATGCTAGGTTTGAAGCTGCATTTAATCAGCCATGGAAGTTAGCAGAAGCAATAAAAAAAGCAATAAAGTACGAACAGCGAGTTGTAGTTGAACATTTTGATTTATTAGCTGATCATTTAGGTGACCCTGATTTGTTAATTGGTATCGGCGAAGAGGTATTAATAACTCGGCCTGGAGTTTTTGGACCTTGGCCTCAGGAAATATCAGAAATAGTCTATAAATCAATTAAATATAGACGAATGGCTCATACTGCAGAAGATATTATTACTGCTATATTGGCTAAAAAGGGAATAGAAAAGACAATATATCATAGTGATATAAAGAGTGGATTTGTAATGCAATTTGAAAGAAAGCCAGATATTAATCTTAAAGAATTAGAAGAAAAAGTTAAAAGTATAATTGATAATGATATTCGAATTAATCCATATGATGACACTCATATTAAAGTAGGTGAAGAAATTCATTCATGTAGAGGGCCGAGAATTCATGTTAAACGGACAGGAGATATTGAAAACTTCAAATTAATAAAAGATTTAAAGCATGATCCAAAAACTGGACGTTACTTATTGGCCGGTCTAGTAGGTACTGAAAGAAGTCAATTTGAATTAAGTCATAAGTAATTATAAATATAGAGAGGGGAATTAGACATGAAAAGAGTTGATGGAAGAAAAGTAGATGAATTAAGACCTGTTAATATCACTAGAAATTTTACTAAATATGCAGAGGGATCTGTATTAATTGCTACTGGAGATACAAAAGTAATCTGTAATGCGTCAGTAGAAGATAGTGTACCACGTTTTTTAAGAGGTCAGGGTCAAGGGTGGGTAACTGCAGAGTATTCTATGTTACCAAGGGCTACAGAGAGTAGGAATATTAGAGAGGCTGCTAGAGGTAAATTAAGTGGTAGAACAACTGAAATCCAGAGGTTAATTGGGCGAGCTATGAGATCAATAGTTGATTTAGATAAATTAGGAGAACGAACTATTTGGTTAGATTGTGATGTGATTCAAGCTGATGGAGGAACTAGAACAGCGTCGATTACTGGGGCATTTGTAGCATTAATAGATGCTTTAGCATATTTATTAGAAAAAGAAAAGATAAATGAAATGCCTGTTGAATCAATGGTAGCAGCTACAAGTGTGGGAATTACAGATGGAGAACCTCTGTTAGATCTTCGTTATCAAGAAGATTCTACAGCTCAGGTAGATTTAAATTTAGTAATGACTGAAGAAGGGAAAATTATTGAAGTTCAAGGAACAGGTGAAGAGAATCCGTTTAGTAGAAAAGAAATGGATAGATTTCTTGAATTAGGTGAAAAAGGAGTTAAGGAATTAGTTAAGTATCAAAAAGAAGCTTTAGGGGATAGAGTAGAATTATTACTAAATGGTAAGGGAAATAATAATGACTAAAATATTTTTGGCCACTGGAAATCAGGGCAAGATTAAGGAGATGAAAGAACTTTTATCCAACTTAGATATAGAAATAGTTACGTCTGATCAATTTGAGGATGTACCGGAAGTAATAGAAGATGGTGATACTTTAGCTGATAATGCTATAAAGAAGGCTAAAGAATTAGCTGAGTATACTGGTTTAATTGCTATAGCTGATGACACCGGTTTAATTGTAGATGCTTTAGATGGTAAACCTGGTGTCTACTCGGCTCGTTATGCAGGAGAGAATGCAACAGATGAAGAGAATAATAAAAAGTTATTACATGAATTAGCTGATCTTTCTTTAGAAGAGAGAACTGCTCGATTCAAAACAGTAGTTGCCTTAGCTAATCCTGGCCAAGAAGAGGAAAGTATAGCATTCAAGACTATTCAAGGAGTTTGTGAAGGTCAGATTGGATATAAACCATTAGGAGAAAATGGATTTGGCTATGACCCATTATTTATTCCTAAAGGGTATGATAGGACTTTTGCTCAATTAAACTCAGAGGTTAAGAATCAAATTAGTCATAGAGCTAAAGCATTAATTAAAATGAAAAAATATTTAAAAAGATTATAGTGTAATAGAATAGGGTGGGTTAGGTTATGAAGATATTATGTGTAAGTGACACTCATGGACAGGTATCTGAATTAGAAAGAATAATTCCAATAGAAGATAATATTGATTTTTTATTACATGCCGGGGATCATATAACTGATGTAGAATCTATTGAAAAAGATAACTTTAATATAGTTAAGGTTAAAGGGAATAGAGATAGAGGATGTGAGGGAAACTTAGATGAGTTAATATATATAGAAGATAAGAAAATATTATTAACTCATGGACATAGATATAGAGCTAAATATGGATTATCTAATCTAGCCTATAAGGCTGTAGAGTTAGAAGCGGATATTGTAGTATTTGGGCATACTCATAAAAGTTTGCAAGTACAAGAAGATGATATTTTATATTTAAATCCAGGCAGCTTAACTTATCCTCGGGATGGGCAAGCTTCTTATGGAATAATAGAGATAAATGAAGGTGAAATCAAGTCTGAGATTAAAGCATTATAATTGATTAAATTTAATCATAACTTGTAGAAATGATGAGTATATTATAGTAATGAGTAGTTAAACAAGCTTAAAAGCTATAAATCATATTTAAATATGATTGACGGTAAAGGGGATTTAAGTTATACTATTAACTGTCTTGTTATGAGACAGTTGAGCGGGAGTAGCTCAGTTGGCTAGAGCACCAGCCTTCCAAGCTGGGTGTCGCCGGTTCGAGTCCGGTTTCCCGCTCCATTTATTTGCGCCTGTAGCTCAGGTGGATAGAGCAATGGACTTCTAATCCATGAGTCGGGGGTTCGAATCCTCCCAGGCGCGCCATTTGCAATTTTAACAATATGGTGGGTGTAGCTCAGTAGGTTAGAGCGCAGGATTGTGGCTCCTGAGGCCGTGGGTTCAAATCCCATCACTCACCCCATATTAATTAAGCGCCCGTAGCTCAACTGGATAGAGTGGCAGACTTCGAATCTGTAGGTTGAAGGTTCAAATCCTTCCGGGCGTGCCATTTTATTAGATATAATTGAATTATTATGCGGAAATAGCTCAGTGGTAGAGCATCTCGTTGCCAACGAGAAGGTCGCGAGTTCAAATCTCGTTTTCCGCTCCATTAAAGAATATAAAACCTCGGAACGGCGGTTAATGTCGTGAGCCGAGGTATTGTTTTTATGTGGTAAGTTAATAATAAATAGTATATGCAGGAGATTTAATATGAAGTATAGAAATAATAAGAGGTAATCAAAATCTATAATATAGGGTTAAAAATAGCACAAATTAATAAAAATTACATATATTTTTTAATAAGGGGGCAATATAAATGAAGGTAAATAAAGAGCAAATTGGAGAAAACGAAGTAAAATTAGATGTAGAAGTAGATGCAGAGGAAGTTAACAATGCATTAGACCAGGCATATAAAAAGATAGTTAAGGATGTTGAAATTGATGGTTTTAGAAAAGGTAAGGTACCAAGAGGAGTATTAGAAGCTAGATATGGGGAAGAAGTATTACATAAAGATGCATTAGATATCTTAATTCCTAAAGCATATAGTGAAGCAGTAGAAGAATCAGAGATAGAACCGATTAGTCAACCAGATATAGTAGATGCATTTATTGAAAAGGATAAACCAGCCACTTTTACTGCCGAAGTAGAAACTCAACCAGAAGTTAATTTAGGAGAATATACTGATTTAGATATAGAAGACGAAACAGAAGAGATCACGGAAGAAGATGTTATGAATGAGTTAGAGAACCGGAGAGAAAAGTTTGCAGAATTAAAAGTTGCAGATAGAGAAGAAGTAAAAGATGAAGACTTTGCAATTATTGATTTTGATGGTTATCATAATGGAGAACCATTTGAAGGTGGTTCTGGTGAAGAATATACGTTAGAGATTGGTTCTGGTACTTTTATTCCTGGTTTTGAAGAACAGTTAATAGGAGTAAAGGTAGGAGAAGAAGTTGAAGTAGATGTGACTTTCCCTGAAGAGTATCATGCAGATAACTTAGCTGGAGAAGGGGTTACTTTCAAAGTTAAAGTTAAAGAGATTAAAGAGAAAGTTTTACCAGAATTAGATGATGAACTTGCTAAGGAAGTTAGTGATTTTGAAACATTAGATGAATTAAAAGAGGATATTAGTAGCACACTAAAAGAGGAAGCTGGGCAAAGAGCGGAAAATGAATTTGCTAATAATTTAATTGAAACAGTTGCCGGAAATACAGAAGTTAATATTCCAGAAACTATGATTGAAAATGAACTTGATACTATGATGCAAGGTATGCAGCAAAGGTTACAACAACAAGGAATGGATTTTGATCAATACTTAGAGATGACTGGAACTGATGAAGAAGCTTTCCGTTCCCAACATAAGTCTGAAGCTGAAAAAAGGGTTAAATCTAACCTTGCCTTAGAAGCTATTGCAGAAAAAGAAGGAATTGAAGTAACAGATGAAGAAATTGAGAATAAAATAAAAGAAATAGCTGAAGCACAAGATCAAGAACCAGATATGATTAAAGCTTTCTTACAGATGCAAGGACAATATGATTCTGTAGTAGATAGTATTAAGATGGAAAATACAATTGACTTTTTGATTGAGAATAACTAAAAAGTTTTATTAATTAAAGTATGCTTGGGAGAGCAAGAGAAAATGACAAACGAAAAAGGGGGATAAAGTAATATGAGTAATTTAGTACCAATGGTTGTTGAGCAGACGAATCGTGGTGAAAGATCTTATGACATTTATTCTCGCTTATTAAAGGACAGAATTATATTCATTGGTAGTCCAATTGATGATAATGTTGCTAACTTAGTAATTGCTCAGTTACTATTTTTAGAAGCAGATAATCCTGATAAAGATATCTATTTATATATTAATAGTCCAGGAGGATCTGTAACAGCAGCTTTAGCAATGTATGACACTATTCAGTATATAAAACCTGATGTTTCAACTATGTGTATGGGATTAGGTGCTAGTGCAGGAGCTTTATTATTAGCCTCTGGTACTGCAGGCAAGAGGTATGCTTTACCTCATGCAAGAATTATGATTCATCAGCCTGCTGGTGGTGCTGAAGGTAGAGCCGCTGATATAGAGATTCAAGCTCAAGAAATTTTAGAATTAAGAAAAGTCTTGAACAATATTTTAGCAGATCATACAGAGCAACCTTTAGAAAAAATAGAAGAAGATGTTGACCGTGATTTCTTCATGTCCGCAGAGGAAGCTAAAGAATATGGAATTATTGATGAAGTTATCTCCCGACAAGAGGACTTAGAAGATTAAATCAATAAAGAGGTGATAAAATGTTCAAGTTTGGTGATGAAAAGGGCCAATTAAAATGTTCATTTTGTGGAAAAGTTCAGGACCAAGTTCAAAAACTTGTAGCAGGCCCAGGTGTATATATATGTGATGAGTGTATTGAACTTTGCACCGAAATCATTGAAGAAGAATTAAATGATGACATGGGTATGGGGTTGCAAAGTGTACCAAAGCCTAATGAGATAAATGATATTCTAAATCAATATGTAATCGGACAAGAGAGAGCTAAAAGGTCTCTATCTGTAGCTGTATATAACCATTATAAAAGAGTTAATTCTGGAATGCAGGTTGATGAAGTCGAATTACAGAAGAGTAATATTTGTATGATAGGTCCTACTGGATGTGGAAAGACTTTATTAGCTCAGACTCTTGCTAAGATATTGGATGTTCCATTTGCAATAGCCGATGCGACTTCTTTAACTGAAGCTGGTTATGTAGGGGAAGATGTTGAGAATATTCTTCTGAAATTGATTCAAGCTGCTGACTATGATGTGGAAAAAGCAGAAAAAGGAATCATATATATAGATGAGATTGATAAGATTGCTCGTAAATCTGAAAATCCATCAATTACTAGAGATGTTTCTGGAGAAGGTGTTCAACAAGCATTGCTCAAAATATTAGAAGGAACAGAAGCTAGTGTACCACCACAAGGAGGAAGAAAACATCCGCATCAGGAGTTTATTCAAATAGACACTTCTAATATATTATTTATTTGTGGAGGAGCCTTTGATGGATTAGAGAAAGTTATTAAGTCTCGAATGAAGAAGAAAGTAATGGGTTTTGGTGCTGATATTCAAAGTGAAGAAGAGGAAGAAATTGGTGAAATTTTAAAACATGTTCGATCACAAGATATATTAAAGTATGGGTTGATTCCTGAGTTTGTTGGTCGAATACCAGTTTTAGTTACCTTAGAGCAATTAGATAAGGATGCATTAGTTGAAATTTTAACTGAGCCTAGAAACGCTTTAGTTAAGCAGTATGGTAAGTTCTTTGAATTAGATGATGTAGACTTAGAGTTTACAAATGAAGCCCTAGAGGCCATCGCTGCACAAGCGTTAGAACATAATACTGGTGCTCGTGGTCTAAGATCAATTATTGAAGATGCGATTTTAGACATAATGTACGATATTCCTTCTCAAGATGATATTAGTAAATGTATTATCACTGAAAAGGTTGTTGTTGAAGGAGAGAAGCCTAAATTAATTAGGGTTAATAATCATAAAGAAGAGACTGCTTAATAGGTAGTCTCTTTTTCAGTTTTATAGGATAAAAAAAATAATTCCGGATATAATAATTAATGTTGATTAAGCTATAATTTTGTAAGGAGGAAGGTATTTAAATTATGAATATATTCGGGATTATTCAGTTTGTTTTTGCTGTAATTATTGGACTTTATTTTTGGAATTTATTGAGGAAACAACATACTAATAAAGTGGCAGTTATTAAAGAGTCTAAAAAAGAAATGGAGAAGCTTAGAAGTTTGAGAAAACGTTCATTGACTAAACCACTCTCAGAAAAGACAAGACCAGCAAAATTTAAAGAGATAGTAGGACAAAAGGAAGGATTAAAGGCTTTAAAAGCAGCTTTGTGTGGACCTAATCCTCAACATGTAATTGTTTATGGTCCTCCAGGGATAGGTAAGACAGCAGCAGCTCGATTAGTATTAGAAGAGGCAAAAGATAATTCTAATTCTCCTTTTAATGAAGAATCAAAGTTTATAGAATTAGATGCAACTACAGCGAGGTTTGATGAAAGAGGAATAGCAGACCCTTTAATTGGTTCAGTACATGACCCTATTTATCAAGGGGCAGGAGCTATGGGGACTGCAGGCATTCCTCAACCTAAACAAGGAGCCGTTACTAAGGCTCATGGAGGTATGCTTTTCATTGATGAAATAGGAGAATTACATCCGATTCAAATGAATAAATTATTGAAAGTATTAGAGGACCGTAAAGTATTTTTAGAAAGTTCTTATTATCATGAAGAAGATGATAATATCCCTCAATATATTCATGAAATATTTCAGAGAGGATTACCAGCCGACTTTAGGCTAGTAGGTGCTACTACCCGTAAACCTTCAGATATTCCGCCTGCAATACGTTCTAGATGTTTAGAAATTTATTTTAAACCATTAGCACCTAATCATATAGAAAGAATTGCTGAAAATGCAGCTAAAAAAGCAGAGTTTAAAATTGAATCTGAAGCTGTAGATATAATTAAAAAATATTCTAAAAATGGCCGAGATACTGTTAATATGATTCAAACTGCTGGGGGATTAGTTCTAGCTGAAGAAAGAGAAGATAAGGAAATTATTACTGAAGATATCGAATGGGTAGTAAACAGTGGACAGTATAGTCCACGTCCTGACAAAAAGGTAGGAAATGAACCTCAAGTAGGAGTTGTAAATGGTTTAGCAGTGCGAGGACCTAATCTAGGTGTTTTGATTGAATTAGAGGCTTCTGCTATCAAAGTGAAGTCTGGTACTGGAGAAGTTAAAGTTACAGGTGTAATTGAAGAGGAAGAGGTTGGTAATCAACAGCGTAAAGTAAAGAGAAAAAGTATGGCCAAAGGCTCTATTGAAAATGTAATTACTATTTTACGTAGATTTGTAGACATTACTCCCCAAGATTATGATATACACCTTAATTTTCCAGGGGGAATTCCTTTAGATGGACCATCGGCAGGAGTAACTATAGCTACTGCTATTTATTCCGCATTGACTGGAAGTTCTGTAGAGAATCAGTTAGCTATGACTGGGGAAGTCTCTATTAGAGGGTTAGTTAAGCCGGTAGGAGGAGTAATTGCTAAGATAGAAGCAGCTAAAAGAGCTGGTGCTAAAAAAGTAATTATTCCAAAGGAAAATTGGCAAGAAATGTTTACACAATTTACTGATATTGAGATTATTAAAGTTGAAAGATTAGAAGAAGTATTTAAAGAAGCAATTTTGACTAATGAAGTAGAAGGTTCTACTCAATTGGAACAAAATATTAACTTATTGACGGCTTCACCAATAAGTTAAGTGATAATGAAGGAATTTTGTAAGATTAATAGAATAGTATTTAAGTGTCACAGTAAATATTGGAGGTGATAGGTAATGGTTAAAGAAATTGATGAAATTGAGATTGGTCAAGAATTACCTTTATTAGTTTTAAGAGGTTTAGTGGTATTCCCTCATATGGTAATGCCTCTATTAGTAGGAAGAGATAAATCGATAGAGGCTTTAGAAGAGGCTATGGTTGAAGATAGATTAATTTTGTTAGCAGCTCAAAAAGATGAAACAATAGAAGAACCAGAGTTAGATGAAATTTATGATATTGGAACTGTAGCCCAAGTAAAGCAGTTAGTTAAACTACCTGATGGTACAATTAAGATTTTAGTTGAAGGGATTAAAAGAGCTAAAATCAGTGAATATATACAAGAAGAACCGTATTTTAAAGTTGGACTTGAACAAGTAGAGGGAGAAGAAGAAAAAGATCAAGAATTAGAAGCATTAATGAGAAGTTTAATTAGTCAATTTGAAGAGTATGTGAAGTTAAATAAGAAGTTACCGCCAGAGACTATGATGACAGTAGTAAATGTAGAAGATCCAGGCAGATTAGTAGATATTATGGTTTCACATATGTCTCTTAAGGTGACTCAAGAACAAGAGATTTTAAAAGCTATTTCTTATAAAGAACGATTAGAAGAATTATATAAATTGCTTAATAAAGAAATTGAAGTCTTAAAAGCAGAGGAAAAGATTAGTTCTCGCGTTAGAAGTCAAGTAGAAAAGAGGCAGAAAGAATACTATCTTAAGGAACAATTAAAAGCAATAAAAAAAGAACTAGGTGACGATAATGATATTTCTAATGAAATTGATGAATATAGGGAAAAGATTGAAGAAACAGAATTACCAGAAGAA
Organism: Selenihalanaerobacter shriftii; assembly: GCF_900167185.1. Lineage (NCBI taxonomy): Bacteria > Bacillati > Bacillota > Clostridia > Halanaerobiales > Halobacteroidaceae > Selenihalanaerobacter > Selenihalanaerobacter shriftii. Next base: position 64,836 of record NZ_FUWM01000011.1, on the reverse strand, counting down.
GTAGAAGAAAAGGCATTAAAAGAAGTTGATAGATTAGATAAGATGCCACCAATGGCTAACGAAGGGGTAGTAATTAGAAACTACTTAGATTGTATATTAGATTTGCCTTGGAATGATAAATCTGAGGATCGTTTAGTTTTAGATGAAGCTGAAGATATTTTAGAAAGAGATCATTATGGATTAGAGGATGTAAAGGATCGGATTCTAGAGTATTTAGCTGTACGGAAGTTAACTTCTGAAATGAAGAGTCCTATTTTGTGTTTGGTTGGGCCTCCAGGAGTAGGTAAGACTTCATTAGGTAAATCGATTGCAGAAGCTATTGGTAGAGAATTTGTAAGACTATCTTTAGGAGGAGTTAAAGACGAAGCAGAAATTCGTGGACATCGTCGTACCTATGTAGGATCTAGACCTGGGCGGATTATTAATGCTATTCGTGATGCTGGGACTAATAATCCTTTATTCCTATTAGATGAGGTTGATAAGATCAGTAGTGATTTCCGTGGTGATCCAGCTTCAGCATTATTAGAGGTATTAGACCCTGAACAGAATGATGAATTTGCTGATCATTATTTAGAATTGCCTTTTGATTTATCAGATGTAATCTTTGTTACTACTGCTAATGTGAGCCATACGATTCCAAGACCTTTATTAGATAGAATGGAAGTCATTAGAATCCCTGGTTATACAGAAGAAGAAAAAGTAAAGATTGCTGAAAGACATCTTTTATCTAAGCAAATTGAGAATCATGGTTTGGATGAAGAACAGATCAATGTTTCTACAAATGCCATTAAATCTGTGATTCGTAATTATACTAGAGAAGCTGGTGTCAGAAATTTAGAAAGAAAATTAGCTAATATCTGTCGAAAGGTAGCTAAAGAAGTAGTCAAAGGAAAAGAAACGCTTAGTAGGGTTACTGTGCAGAATGTAGACAAGTACTTAGGTATAGAGAAGTTTAGTTACGGTGAGGCTAATGAAAAACCACAGGTAGGTGTAGCAACTGGATTAGCTTGGACTAAGACCGGAGGAGATATCTTAAAAATAGAAGTTTCTGTAGTTCCTGGTAAAGGGAAACTACTTTTAACTGGAAAATTGGGAGATGTAATGAAAGAGTCTGCTCAAGCTGCTTTAAGTTATGCTCGAAGTAAAGTAAAAGAATTCAATTTAGAAGAGGAATTTCATGAGAAGTATGATATACATGTTCATGTTCCAAAGGGAGCTATTCCTAAAGATGGGCCATCAGCAGGAATAACAATCGCTATGGCGATTATTTCAGCTTTATCTAAAGAAAAAGTAAATGAGAAGATAGCTATGACCGGAGAGATTACACTACGTGGTAGAGTATTACCAGTAGGTGGAATTAAAAGTAAGGTCTTAGCTGCTCATCGTGCTGGTGTTGAAAAAATAATTTTGTGTGAAGAGAATAAAAAGAATTTAGAAGATGTTCCTAAAAATATTAAAAAAGATTTAGAATTTAAACTAGTAGAGCACATGGATGAAGTAATTGCTACTGCTTTATTAAAGGAGGAGTAATTATGAATTTAAGTAATTCAGAGTATATTGCTAGTGCTGCTAAAAGAGAAGGTTATCCTCGACATGACTTGCCAGAGATTGCTTTAGCTGGCAAGTCTAATGTTGGGAAATCATCATTAATTAATAAAATAATAAATCGAAAGAATTTAGCTTTTACTAGCTCAAAACCTGGAAAGACACAGACACTAAATTTTTATCAAGTTGATAATACATTCTATTTTGTTGATCTGCCTGGATATGGATTTGCTCGAGTGCCTGATGAAGTAAAAGATGAATGGGCAACAATGATAGAAGGATATTTATTTAAACGAAGAAATTTAGAAGGCGTAATTTTAATTGTAGATGCTAGACATAAACCAACTGATGATGATTTAATGATGTATGAATGGCTATTACAGATGGAAGTACCACATTTAGTAGTAGGAACAAAAGTTGATAAGTTATCTAATAGTCAAAGGAAACCTAATCGTAAGAAGATATTTGAAAAATTACAATTAGAACCAGATACTCCATTCACTTACTTTTCTGCAAAAAGTAGTGGAGGCAAGAAAGATGTATTAAAATTTATTAATAATTTATTATAGTCATATCTGATTAGTGTCAATTCTGGTGATTTTGACATTGAGGTTTACACTAGTTATAATTATAATCAAGCAGTAATATTTGATATCTTTTAATATAGCTAACTTAATAAAGTTTTTATTGAGAAAATCGAAACACTCTAAGTACTAGTTGAAGAAAGGTGAGTTTTAGTGAAGAATAAGTATCCTATAGAAAGAATTAAAGAAATATTTCCATATTTCCCTGTAGTTTTAGCTACTATAGGCAATAATATTATTACTCTAGATTTTGTACAATTCTTTTCTTTTAACCCTCCAATTATTGGAATTGGGATATGTCCTGATAATTATTCACATGAATTGATTAAGGAGAGAAAAGAGTTTGTGGTTAATATACCAACAGTAGAGTTAGTAAATGAGGTTAAATTTTGTGGTAATAACTCTGGTAAGAATTTTGATAAATTTTTAGAAACTGGTTTAACATCTAAAAGGGCAGAAAAGGTTAATGGACAATTAATTGCAGAATGTCCAGTTAATATTGAATGTAAAGTAATTAAAGAGGATAGGATTGGTAACTGTGATTGGTTTTTTGGCGAAGTCAAAGAAGTACATGTAGCTAAAAATTATAAGTCTACTCATGCTTTACTATATAGCAATAATGAGTATCAAAAATTAAAATAATATTTAATAAACCCAAGTTTAGTACTTGGGTTTTTCCTATTTAAAAAGAGGATTTTTCTTATCAATGTAAAATATATTAATGTAGAGTAAGTTAAAGGAAATTATAGAAATGTTACTTATAATTCTAGAGTTATTCTCATTAACAAAGGATATAAATGTAATATTAATTGTAAAAAAACAGAACAAATAAAAAGAAAGAAGGTAGATAAAAGATGGCATATCAAGATCTAAGAGAATTCGTTGACTTATTAGAGCGCAAAGGATTATTAAAGCGAATTACAACTGAAGTAAGTTCTGATTTAGAAATAACTGAAATTACAGATCGAATTTCTAAAGAAGCAGGACCGGCTTTATTATTTGAAAATGTAAAAGGTTCAGATTTTCCAGTATTAATTAATACTTTTGGTTCTTATAAAAGAATGGAATTATCATTAGAAGTTAATGATCTAGATGATATTGGAGAACGAATTATGGAGGTATTAGAGTTTCCTGATCCTAAGAATCAAGGTTTTTTCAGTAAGTTAAAAGCTTTACCAAAATTAAAAGAACTTGCTGATTATTTTCCTAAGACTGTTAAAAAAGCTGCTTGTCAACAAGTAGTTAAGAAGAATCCTGATTTATCAGAATTGCCAATTTTAAAATGTTGGCCAGAAGATGGGGGCAAATTTATTACTTTACCATTGGTCTTTACTAAAGATCCAGAGAGTGGAATTCCTAATGCTGGGATGTATAGACTACATGTATATGATGAAAAGACTACTGGTATGCATTGGCATCTTCATAAAGATGGAGCGGACACTTATCGAACTCATGAATCTCAGGAGGAAAGAATGGAGGTTGCCGTTGCTTTAGGAGGAGATCCAGCTACTATCTATTCTGCAACAGCTCCTTTACCAAAACAGATTGGAGAGATGTTATTTGCAGGTTTTTTACGTCAAGAACCAGTAGATATGGTTAAATGTAAGACTGTAGATATTAAAGTGCCTGCTAATGCAGAAATAATTATTGAAGGATATGTTGATCCACAAGAAAGGCAAACTGAAGGTCCTTTTGGTGATCATACAGGATATTATTCTTTAGCTGATGAGTATCCGGTTTTCCATGTAACTTGTATTACACATAGAAAAGATGCTATTTATCCAACAACTATTGTTGGTAAACCACCTATGGAAGATTGTTATATGGCTAAAGCAACTGAAAGAATCTTTTTGCCATTATTAAAGCTACAACTACCAGAGGTAGTAGATATGAATCTGCCTTTAGAAGGAGTCTTTCATAATTGTGCTATTCTTTCTATTGATAAAAAATATCCTGGACATGCTCAAAAGGTAATGAATGCTATCTGGGGATTAGGTCAGATGATGTTTACTAAAATGGTAGTTATAGTTGATAAAGATGTGGATGTTCAGAATCTATCTGAAGTTGCCTGGAAGGTGTTTAATAATATAGATGCTGAACGAGATTTAACAGTTGTAAAAGGTCCTTTAGATATTTTAGATCATGCTTCACCTCGGCCTAATTATGGTTCTAAATTAGGCATTGATGCTACTAAGGCTTGGCCAGGAGAAGGACATACTAGAGAATGGCCTAATGAAATAGAAATGAGTTCTGATATTAAAGAGTTGGTAGATCGGAAATGGGAGGAATATGGCTTTGAAGATTAAACTAATCATGAAATTGATTAAATTTGAACATACTATTTTTGCTTTACCTTTTGCTTATATGGGTGCTATCTTAGCAGCGGAGGGGATTCCTAGCTGGAGTAAGGTTTTATGGATTACTTTAGCCATGGTTGGAGCACGGAGTGCAGCCATGGCTTGGAATCGTTTATTAGATTGGAAAGTAGATGCTGCTAATCCTAGAACTGAAAGTAGGGTTTTACCTCAAAATTTATTATCTAAGATTGAGGTTATTCTGTTTATTGTTTTTTCTTTAGCGTTATTATTAGTTGCTGCATGGCAGTTGAATCCTTTAGCATTTAAATTATCACCGTTAGCAGTCTTTTTATTAATCTTTTATTCGTATACCAAGAGATTTACTTGGCTTTGTCATTTGGTGTTAGGGTTTACCTTAGGCATGGCTCCTGTAGGAAGTTGGGTTGGGGTTACTGGTGAGATTTCATTGGCACCGATCTTAGTAGGGATAGCAGTAATGTTTTGGGTGGCAGGATTCGATATTATTTATGCTATACAAGATTTAGAATTCGATCGTGAACATGGTCTTTATTCTATCCCAGTTAAATTTGGATTGGAAAGATCATTACGAATTACAGTAGCATTCCATACAATTACGTTTTTGTTATTTGCATTTATTGGAAAATACCTAACCTTAGGTTGGTTATATGCTATAGGAATAGCAATTGTAGGGTTGCTTCTTTATAAGGAGAATACCTTGGTTAAATCAGATTTTGATAAAGTCAAATTTGCTTTCTTTAATATTAATAGTATAGTCAGTATTACTATCTTTATTTTTACTTTGGCTGATTATCTTTTTAAGTAGTATTAAGTGTGAGTGGTTAGTGTGAGTGTTAACTATCAAATAATTTGTACGACACTACAAAGGAGTGAATGAATATGGAAGAATTATTTATCGATTCAGAATTAGCTGATATTAAAGAGAAAGTATTAGCAGGAGAAAGATTGAATAGAGAAGATGGAATTAAATTGATGAAGAGTAATGACTTATTGACTATCGGCTATTTGGCTGATTATGTACGGAAGAGAAAATGCGGAGATGAAGTTTATTTCATAAATAATCGTCATATTAATCACACTAATGTCTGTGAAGTTCAATGTAAATTCTGTGCTTTTGGAAAAGAACCAGAAGAAGAAGATGCTTATACTATGAACTTAAAGGAAGTTGCTAAAGCAATAGATGAATCACCTGAAGGAATTTCAGAGCTGCATATTGTAGGGGGCTGTCATCATGATCTTCCATTAGAATATTTTGAGGATATGTTAAAGCTAGCTAAAGAGAAACGACCTGATACATATGTTCAAGGTTTTACTGCAGTTGAAATAGCTTATTTAGCCGAACAAGCAGAGCTTAATGTCAAAGAGACGTTAGAACGATTAAAAGCAGCAGGTTTAGATTCTATTCCTGGTGGGGGAGCAGAAGTATTTAGTCCTCGAGTTAGAGAGCAGGTCTGTGAGAATAAAATTAGCGGTGAAGAATGGTTATCAGTAATGGAGCAAGCACATAATTTAGGAATTAAAACTAATGCAACGATGTTATATGGCCATATTGAAACATCTGAAGAGCGAATTGATCACTTGATAAAATTAAGAGAACTTCAAGATAAGACAGGCGGTTTTTTAACATTTATTCCGTTAGCTTTCCATCCAGAAAATACTGAATTAGATGATATAACTCCAACTACTGGATATGATGACTTGAAAGTATTAGCTGTTGCGCGATTGATGTTAGATAACTTTGATCATATTAAAGCATTCTGGATTATGTTAGGCACTAAGTTAGCCCAAGTTTCATTAGGTTTTGGCGTAAATGATTTAGATGGAACTGTAGTTGAAGAGAAGATTACTCATGCTGCTGGAGCTGAGACAAGCCAAGGGTTAACCCGAACAGAAATAGTCAATATGATTAAGAAGGCTGGTCGAATTCCAGTTGAAAGAGATACTGTATATAATAGAGTTGGGAGAGTGAATAAATAATGGAAAAATTACAATTAGGGATTGTTGAGTATATTAATTGTTGGCCGGTACATTATGGTGTTGATTATAAAAAGATCGATATAAATGCTGATATTACTGCCGGACCACCAGCAGAATTAAATGAAATGTTCTTACGTGGCGAAATTGATATTACGCCGATATCAGCAATTGAATATGCTCGAAATTTTGATGATTGTTATATTCTACCGGATTTGGCCATTGCATCTGATGGTCCAGTGGGAAGTCTTTTTCTATTTAGTGAGCTAGAGATTGAAGAACTTAATGGTAAGGTAGTGGCTTTACCTAAAGATTCTCGGACTACAGTAGCATTACTTAAAATACTCTTAAAACGTTATTATCAAGTGGATGTTGAATATATTACTTGTGAACAAGATTTAGATCATATGTTAGATGTGGCGGATGCAGCCTTATTAATTGGTGATCCTGCTTTAGATGGATATGTGGAAAATCTTAATTCTAATTTAAATATAACTGACCTAGGAAGAGCTTGGAAGGGATTCACTGGATTGAAGATGGTTTATGCTATCTGGGTAATTAGAAAAGAATTTGCTGAAAAGAATCCTGAATTGGTTGATGAAATTAGTGATAAATTATTAAAATCTAAAAAGTTAGGTTTACAAGAATTTGAATTATTGGCTGATAGAGCTGCTAAAGAGATGGATATTCCTCGGGAAATAGCATTGAGATACTTTGAAAGTTTAAGATATGATTTTAATGAGAGTTATCAGGAAGGAGTAATGAAGTATTTTACTGACGCTTATGAGCTAGAATTAGTGGAAGAGAAACCTGAATTAAATATTTGGGGTGAAGGTAATGAAAGAGGTTAAAGAGATATTACTGAAAGCCCAAGCAGGTAAAAGAGTTACTCTAGATGAAGGAGTGAAGTTACTAGCCAGTAATGAATTACTCCCTATTGGAAAGGTAGCTAATCAAATTAGAGAAAGATTACATCCTGATAATAAAGTAACTTTTGCTATTGACCGTAATATCAATTATACAAATGTCTGTGAAGCAGAATGTGATTTTTGTGCTTTCTATCGTCAACAAGGGGATGAAGAATCTTATATTTTAGATCGAGATGAAATCTTTCGTAAGATTCAAGAGACTATAGATTTAGATGGAACGCAGATATTAATGCAGGGTGGTCTGCATCCTGAATTAACTTTAGAATATTATGTTGATCTTTTCAAAGCTATTAAAGAAAGATTTGATATTCATATTCACTCTTTATCACCACCGGAGATAATACATATCGCCAAACAGTCTGACTTATCTATTAAAGAGACTTTAGAAGAATTAAATGAAGCCGGTTTAGCCTCATTACCTGGAGGCGGTGCAGAAATTTTAGTGGATAAGGTACGAAAGAAGATTAGTCCTAATAAGATTAGTTCTAGTGAGTGGTTAGAGGTAATGCGAACTGCTCATGAAATAAGAATGAAGAGTACGGTCACTATGATGTTTGGAAATGTAGAGACTTTAGAAGATAGAATTGCACATTTAATTAAAGTTAGAGATTTACAAGATGAGACCGGTGGATTTACTGCTTTTATTCCTTGGACCTTCCAACCGAGTAATACCCAGTTAGAGGATGACCTAGAAGTGATGGGTGCTACTGGATTTGAATACTTAAAGATGGTAGCAGTATCTAGAATTGTATTAGATAATATTCCTAGCATTCAAGCTTCTTGGGTAACTCAAGGAGCAAAAATAGCTCAAATATCTTTAGATTTTGGGGTTAATGATTTCGGTAGTACCATGATTGAAGAAAATGTGGTAAAAGCAGCTGGGACATCTTATCGAGTACCATTAGAAAGAATAGTTGAACTAATTAAGGATACTGGTCGACAGCCGGTACAACGCGATACTTTATATAATGAGTTAAGAGAATTTTAAATAGAGATATCTTTAGATAAAATAAGGAGAGGTAATATGATTTTAACGGCTAAATGGGTATTACCCATAAGTGCTGAGCCTATAAGTCCAGGGGCAGTAGTAATTAATGATGAAGAGATTGAAGCTGTAGGTTTTAAAGAAGAAGTATTAGCTAATTATCCGAAAGAAGAAGTTCGAGATTTAGGTGAAGCTATCTTATTGCCTGGTTTAATTAATCTACATACTCATCTTGATTATACCATTTTGAGAGGAGAGAATGATAATCTACCTTTCTTACCTTGGATTAGTAATTTAGTTCAAAAGAGTAGAGCTTTAGAGTATGATGAAGTACTTCTTTCTGCTAAACTAGGTGCTTTAGAGCTGTTAGCAGCAGGAGTAACGACTATTGCTGATACGACAGCGACTGGTGCTTCCTTACAGGCGGCCTCTGAAATGAAATTGAGAGGTATTATTTATCAAGAGGTCTTTGGTATGGATGATGAGCAATTAGAGGCTAACTTATTAAATATCAAGAAGAGGTATAATGAATTAAAGGCTAAAGCAAGTAATAGATTGGAAGTAGGTTTATCACCACATGCTCCTTATTCTGTCTCTAGGAGATTATTACAAGAGGTGGCTGATGTTTCTCAAAGTGAAGATATTCCTCTCTGTATGCATGTAGCTGAAACAGAAGAAGAAATAGATTTTTTAATAGATGGGACAGGCCCGTTTGCTACTACTTATCGAGAAGCAGTAGGTTGGAGCAATATACATTGGGATCCTCCAGGAATTCCAGCAGTTAGATATTTAAATGATTTAGGAATCTTAAATGATAGATTTTTAGCTGTACATTTAGTACAGACCGATCCAGAGGAAATCGAAATACTAAATGAATTAGATGTTAAAGCGGCATACTGTCCAAAGAGTAATGCTAAGCTAGGCGCTGGAATAGCTGATTTATCAGCTATGTTAGATGCTGGAGTATTGGTTGGATTAGGAACAGATAGTGCAGCCAGCAATAATTCATTGGATTTATTTTCAGAAATGGAGTTTGGATTATTATTACAGAGAGCAAAAGATAGAGAAGCTAGTATTGTAACGGCTAAAGAGTTAGTCAAGATGACAACTATTAATGGGGCTAAAGCTTTAGGGTTAGAAGATAAGGTAGGGAGTTTAGAACCAGGAAAACAGGCAGACTTAACCGCAGTTAAGATTAGTAACTTTGCTAATCAACCGGTTTATAATCCTTATTCTGCTTTAGCTTATACAGCTTCTAGTAGAGATATAGCCTTTACTATGATTGGAGGAGAGGTTCTCTATGATCAAGGAGAATTTTTAGATGTTGCAAAAGAAGAGATGATATTTGAATTCAAGAACTTACAGCAGAAGATAATGGGATTATAATTAGGGGGCTATGGAATTGAAGAAATATGTAATTGGAATTACAGGAGCCAGTGGTAGTATATATGCTAAACGCCTCATAGAGGAGATAGCAGCTCAAGGACATAAAATTTATTTAATAATCAGCAAACCAGGCCGAAGAGTTTGGGGAGATGAGTTAGAAATAGAGTTAGGCGAGGAAAGAAGAGAGATTGCTGAGAATATTCGGCATAGTTTGGGTTATGATAAGGATGATGAAACTATTACTTATTTAGATAATGAGAATATTGGTGCTCCTACAGCTAGTGGTTCTTTTCAAACAGAGGGGATGGTAGTTGTTCCTTGTAGCATGTCTACTTTATCTGGAATAGCACATGGATTATCTTCAAATCTATTAGAGCGTTCAGCCGACGTTATTTTAAAGGAGAAACGGGAATTAATATTAGTTCCTAGGGAGACACCTTTAAATGCTATCCATTTAGAGAATATGTTAAAGTTAGCTAATTTAGGAGTAGATATTCTTCCTCCAATGCCGGGTTTTTATAATAAGCCAGAAAGTATAGATGATTTAATTAACTTTGTAGTAGGTAGAATTTTAGACCGATTAGGGATCGAGCATAATTTATATAAGAGATGGAGTTAATTGTTGTAGTTATTAGTTGACAAATGATTTAAATCATTATAAGATAATATAGGAAAGTATTAAATTAAAATATAAATAGTTTGATTACAAATTTTATTTAAAAGCTATGATGAAGAGTAGTAGATAATCTAAGCTTACAGAGAGGGAATTCCTAGGTTGAAAGTATTCCTAAGTACTTAATTATTGAAGTAGCTTCTGAGCTATTAGACTGAAAGTAAGTAGGTTTAATCGGTTGCTAGCCGTTATTTAGTCTTAAGTTAAGGTGTCTAAAAGTATATCTTTTAGAAACTAAGGTGGTACCGCGGGAGTAAACCTTCTTTCGTCCTTGTCATAGGATGGAGAGGGTTTTTTATGATTTTAAAGGAGGAGAAAATAATGAGTAAAGAAGGAATGGCAACAACTTATGATCCAGCTGCTGTCGAAGACAAATGGTATCAATATTGGATGGATAATGGATATTTTGAAGCAGACCTAAATCAAGATAATGAATCTTTTTCAATTGTAATGCCACCGCCAAATGTAACAGGTCAATTACATATAGGTCATGCTTTGGATAATACTTTACAGGATATTTTAACTCGTTGGAAACGAATGCAGGGATATACTACTCTGTGGATTCCAGGTACTGATCATGCTAGTATAGCTACAGAAGTTAAGGTAGTAAATAAGATGCGAGAAGAAGGATTAGAAAAAGATGATGTGGGCCGAGAAGGTTTTCTAGAAAAAGCGTGGGAATGGACGGATGAGTATGGTGGTCGTATTACAGACCAGTTAAAGAAAATAGGTACTTCCTGTGACTGGACTAGAGAGAGATTTACTTTGGATGAAGGTTGTTCAGAAGCGGTTAAAGAAGCCTTTATTCAATTATATAATAAAGATTTAATCTATAGAGGCGATTATATTATTAATTGGTGCCCTGATTGTGGAACTACTTTATCAGATATTGAGGTAGAACATCAAGATATTCCAGGACATTTTTATCACCTTAGATATCAGATTAAAGACAGTGATGATGAAATTATCGTTGCTACTACTCGACCTGAAACTATGTTAGGTGATACTGCCATTGCGGTTAATCCTAAAGATGAAAGGTATCAAGATTTAGTTGGGAAGAGAGTAATTGTACCGATAGTAGAAAGAGAGATTCCAGTAGTTGCTGATGATTATGTAGATTCAGAGTTTGGAACAGGATTAGTAAAGGTAACACCTGCTCATGATCCTAATGATTTTGAGATTGGTCAGCGTCATGATTTAGATGTGATTAAAGTAATCGATGATGTGGCCAAAATGACAGCAGAAGCTGGTAAGTATGAAGGAATGGATAGATATCAATGTCGTGAGGAGTTAGTGTCTGATTTAGAGGCAAATGATCAATTAGTTGAGGTAGAAGAGCATGATCATTCAGTAGGACATTGTTATCGTTGTGATACAGTAATTGAGCCGTTAGTTTCTAAGCAGTGGTTTGTTAAGATGGAACCATTAGCTAAGCCGGCTATTGAAGCAGTTAAGAATGGAGATACTAACTTTGTACCGGAGCGATTTACTAAAGTATATTTAAACTGGATGGAGAATATTAGAGATTGGTGTATCTCACGTCAATTGTGGTGGGGACATAGAATTCCAGTTTGGTACTGTCAAGACTGTGGAGAAGAGATCGTTGCTAGTGATGAGCCAACAAGTTGTTCAGAATGTGATAGTGAGAATTTAGAACAGGATGAAGATGTATTGGATACTTGGTTTAGCTCTGGGCTTTGGCCTTTTTCTACTATGGGATGGCCAGAAGAGACTGAGGAATTAGATCTTTATTATCCAACATCAGTATTGGTAACTGGTCGAGATATCATCTTCTTTTGGGTAGCAAGAATGATATTCTCAGCTCTTGAATTCATGGATGAACCACCTTTTGCTGATGTATATGTTCACGGATTAGTTAGAGATGGTCAAGGACGAAAGATGAGTAAGTCCTTAGGTAATGGTATTGACCCATTAGAATTTATTGATAAGTACGGAGCAGATACTCTTCGCTTTACTTTAATTACTGGAAATACTCCAGGGAATGATATGCGATTTAGACAAGAGAAAGTGGAAGCTAGTCGTAACTTTGCTAATAAGATTTGGAATGCTTCTAGATTTGTATTGATGAATTTAGAAGACTTTAATCCAGAAGATGTAGAGGAATTAAAGCTTACTTTAGCAGATAAATGGATAACTAGTAGAGTAAATCGCGTTGCTAAGAAGGTAACAGATGAATTAGATAATTATCAATTAGGGCAAGCTACTCAGACTCTTTATGACTTTATCTGGAATGAGTTCTGTGACTGGTATATAGAGTTAATTAAGCCACGTTTGTATCAAGAAGAGGATCAAGCAGCTAAAGAGACAGCTCAATATGTAGTTTGGTCAGTATTAGATCAGATTTTGCGATTATTACATCCATTCATGCCTTTTATTACCGAGGAAATATGGCAGAATCTACCTAATGATGGAGAAACTATTATGCTTGCTAAATGGCCAGAAGGTAAAGAAGAAAAGCTTGATGATGAAGCAGAAGAAAAGATGGATGTAATTATGAATATCATTAGATCTATTCGAAATATCAGAAATGAGATGAAAGTAAATCCAGGCAAAAAAGTTATTGCCATCTTACAACCAGAGAGTTCTGATAAAGAAGATATAGTAAGTGTTGGGCAAGATTATATTATTAATTTAGCTAATATATCTGATTTAAGAATAGATAAAGAATTAGCTGAAAAACCTGAGAATGCTTCTACAGCTATTACTGATGGAGTAGAAGTAATCCTGCCATTAGAAGGAATGGTAGATATAGATAAAGAGATTGAAAGATTAGAAGATGAAGTAGAAGAAGCAGAGTTTGAAATTAAACGAGCAGAAGGTAAGTTAGGAAATGAAGGATTTGTTAATAATGCTCCAGATAAGTTAGTAGAAGAAGAGAAAGAGAAGGTCAAAGAGTATAAAGCTAAGAAGGAACAGTTAAAAGAGCGACTAGAGATGTTAAAATCATAATTGCTTAAGTTTAGAGGGCTAATATCCAATTGGGTATTAGCTCTCTTTTTGTATTTTGAAGGAAATTTATTCTAATTATAGAAATATAGCATAGGTGGTAAATGTAGAATTAGGAGGCAATAGTAATGGATAATTTATTTAATAAAAAAGTTTTAAAAGCACATTTGAATAAACATTCTATACTTAATTATAAGACGAAGATAGATACTATCAAAAGTTGGAAACGAAATTTAAAATCTATAATTGGGGCTAATGAGGAAAGGTTACAGGCTTCTTTTTTAAAAGGAATTTTTGGAATTGTTTTAGGTTATAAGGATATGACGGAAGCGGGTGAAGAAGGCGAGTATACATTACAGATTGAGCCGTCAACTGAAGTTGATGCTACAAAGCCGGATGGGAGCTTAGGATTTTATTATCAAGATGAAGAGAGTAAAACAGAGGCAGTAATTGAACTAAAAGGTCCTAAAGTTAGTTTAGATAAGAAACAGAAACGGTCTGGGAAACATTATGGAACACCGGTAGAACAGGCTTTTAGTTATGCCAGTAAGTATGATGGTTGTAAATGGGTTATTGTTTCTAATATGATAGAGATTAGATTATATTCAGTAATTCGGGGACAAGGATATTATGAAGAGTTTCGTATTGAGGAATTAGACTTAGAGGATAACTTTAAGAAGTTTCATTTATTATTATCTAGAAAGAATTTAATTAATAAACAAGATAAGAGCAATACCTTAAGATTAAGTGAACAGACTCAGAAAAAAGAGGAAGATATCTCTATAAAATTCTATAACCTTTATAAGCAGACAAGAGTTGAATTATTTGAACATCTTAAAGTTAATAATCCTAATTATGATGAAGAATTATTATTAGAAAAGGCTCAAAAGTTTTTAGACCGAATTATCTTTATCTGTTTCTGTGAAGATTTGGGTTTATTACCTGCGGAAATACTCCATCAAGCTATTGAGAGTGGTAAGAGTTCATATAGTTTTAGTGAAGTAACAATTTGGCAAGAGATAAAAGGAATCTTTAGGGCTATAGATAAAGGTAGTGAACCTCATAATATTAATGCCTATAATGGTGGCTTGTTTAAAGCAGATGAGGTATTAGATAATTTAATAATTAAAAACGATTTTTTCGATGTTATAGATAAAATATCAGCTTATGATTTTGATAGTGAACTGGATGTTAATATTTTAGGTCATGTTTTTGAGCAGTCTATTTCGGATATTGAAGAGATTAAGGCAGATATTGAGAATGATGAATATAATGAAAAGGAATCGAAGCGTAAAAAAGATGGAATTTATTATACTCCAGAATATATAACTAAGTATATTGTTGAAAATTCAGTTGGAAAGTGTCTTGAAGATATACGGAAGGAATTGGGAGAAGAAGAATTACCAGATATAGAAGAGGCTGCTACCCCTCAGGTAGAAGGTAAGTATAAAAAGCAACATCTGGAGTTTTACAAAGAATATGAAGAACGGTTAAAGAAGATCAAAGTACTAGACCCAGCTTGTGGATCAGGAGCATTTTTAAATCAAGCATTTGATTTTCTATTAAAAGAATATCAATGGATTCATAGGCAGATTGACTTAATTCAGGAAGGACAACGCAGTATTTTTGGCCTAGAATCATTACAAAAAGAGATTTTAAAGAATAATATCTATGGAGTCGATATTAATGAATCATCAGTAGAGATTACTAAATTATCTCTGTGGTTAAAAACTGCTAATAAGAATAAACCATTAACTAATCTTGATGATAATATTAAATGTGGTAATTCGTTAATTGATGATCCAGAAGTAGCTGGAGATAAAGCATTCAAGTGGAAAGAAGAGTTTTCTGAGATTATGGCTGATGGTGGTTTTGATGTAGTAATTGGAAATCCACCATATGTTGTATTATCTCCTCATGAATTGAGAGAATTTCAAATGTCAAAAGGTAATTTTAATACTTATACTGCTTTCGCTGAATTAGCAACAGAAATCATAAATTATAATGGGAAAATATCTTTTATAATACCTATAACTTGGCTTGCTGGTGAGAAATATTATGATTTTAGATATGAATTATTATCTAAATATAATATATTAGAGATAATTCAATTACCTTATGATAGATTCAATGCTTATGTTGATACACTTATCTTATCTTTTGAAAAGGCAGATAATATAAGTCCAATAGTGAAAACATATAAATTTCCTATTCATGAAAGACAAAATCAAATTAATATAGATGATTTTCAAAAAATCAATAAAAAGTTTTGGGAAAACAATGAAGGGAAAGTTATTTTCTTAGAAAAGGACGTTATTAATATTAAAATTAAATATAATAATACTGAATCTGTTAATCTTAAAGAAATAGCTACAGTTAACCGAGGAACTTTACCACCTAAAGAATATATGATTGCAGATAAAAATGAAGATAGTACAATTAGATGGTTTGATGGTCAAATATATCGTTACCTTCAAACTGAAAATGCTAAAAAGATATTTGTAGACCATACAAAACTTAAAGAAAATAAGCCATTAGAATTATTTAATACAGATAAAATCTTTGGTAGACAATTAGTAAGTCGTCAATTTAGATTAATGTTTACTTATGTTGATTCTTCTTTTGCGTTTAAAAAGAATCTTTATGCTATTTGTTTAGAGGATGAGAATTATTTAAATAAGTATTTATTAGCAATTTTAAATTCAAAATTATATTCGTATATACAAATTAAAACTAATCCATCATTACAAAGAGATGATTTTCCGTCATTTAGCTTAAATGATTTTAGAAATTTTAAAATTCCTAAAATTAGTAAAGAAAAACAACAACCATTTATCAAAAAAGCTGATTTTATGATTGAAGGCAATAAAAAACTAGCTCAACTTAGACAAACTAATTTCATTGATCTAATCAACAAATATACTTCTAAAGCTGGTCCACAATTAACTGATATAGTAGAAGAAGGTGGTTTTTACAATAAAATATATTCTGGTCGGGCGCGAAAAGTTAGAGAGATGACAGTTAATATTAATGATACTATTTTAACTATCTATGCAGATAAATCGAGTAGTGGTAAATATGAACTAATGAAATTTGAAGTTAAGGATAAATATAAACGCCAATATATTAAGTATTATCTAGAAAAATTTACGGAGAAGCAGTTAGAAGAAGCAGATAATTTCAGTGGAGGTTTGGTTAAGAAGGTGTTGCAGGTTGAATTGCCTGATTACAATAAATACCAAGTAGTACGTAAAGTAGTTAACGAGTGGAATCAGTTGCAGCGGGAAATTGATGAATTGCGAGATAAGATAGAAGAGACTGATCGAAAGATAGATGAGATGGTATATGAACTTTATGGATTAACGGAAGAAGAGATTGAAATAGTTGAAGAAAGTTTAGAGGATAATTAAAAATTTAGTTTTTAGGTCATTGCTGTTGGTAAGCAATGGCTTTTTTATTTAAATAAGCTTTATTATAAATAAAAATCACTTCAAAAATTTCCAAAAATAGTTATATAATTTAAACTTTAGACAGGAAATTAATGGGTGATTAGTGTAGTGTTAATGTATAGGATAGTTTTAGGGAGATGAGAGGTAATCTATAGTAGATATTATCGACATTAGTGTCAGTGATACTTTAAAATGGAAATTATATGCGACATATGACGTAAATATATAAATTATCTGACATATTTGATAGGATTTTTAGGAGGGATTTGCTTTGAAAGAAATTTATGTTTATATTGATGAAAGCGGAAATCCAAATATAAGGAGTTATGAAGGGGATAATCAATATTTTAGTATTGGAGCAGCCATTCTAGGAAATGAAGTTTCTTCTAATTTAATCGAAAAAGCGATGAATGATTTAAAGCAAAGAGAAGATTTAGGAAAAAGTGATGTTAAAACTTTAAAGCGAGGTTATTTTCACAGTTGTGTTGATGGTCCGGAAGCTCATTCTGCTATAATGTATTTAATTAATGATTTGGAACTAAAATTTGATTTTTTATCTTTTGATAAGAAAAAATATAGACAAAATGGAAATGATGAGTTTGATACTGAAAAATTATTACATAACCATATGGTGGAACTTGCTAGTGTTTTTGTAAGTAATCGAGATGTTGATGTAGTAAATGTTTTTGTAGCAGAAAGAGAAAGTAGTTTCCCAAAACATTTTGAAAAAAATTGGAAGAGGAATTTTTATGAGTCTTTAATTAATGCAGTGGTTGCTAATACCTCCTTGTTGAAGGCAAATTTTCCTAAAGTAAATTTAAAAATTGTTGATGGAAGTCATCCTGGAATTCAAATTTCAGATTTTTTATTATGGGCAATTAAAAGAAGTTATTTATCTAATAAAAATGTTTGGTTCCAAAGAATTGAAAAGGATATTAGTATAGAAACTAATATAAAAGAGAAATCTTTAAGTTTATCAGTTGATTTTCAAATAAATGGAGGAGTTAATAATATTGATTTATTGTCCCCCTATGAAGTAACAGCAAAGGAAGTAGAAGAAAAACAAAGAAATTTGAATAATGATGAGTTATTAAATTTATTTTTGCATGTAGAAAAGTTGTTGGATAAGGTTATGGCTAAAAAAAGAAATGAATTAGAATATATGAATCGCTTTTTAGAAGGAATAGATAAGATAATTCATAAAAAGGAAAAGTTAACTATTAAAGAAGTTAAGAAATTATGTAAGAGTTTTATTATGGTTTTTGATACGTTAAAAATTCATGAAGGTTATTCTAAAGAAGAGCTTATTTTTTGGTGTGTAGCAAAAAGAATCATTTCTAATATAATTTTGGGAAAGCAAATTAATTGGGTAATGTTAGCAGACTTTTGGGCAATTAATCATCCAAATATAGTAGATTGTTTAAATTAATTGGTACAGCAAATACGTCGGCTAACATGGCATTTAAGACACCTAATCCTAGTGCATAATACTAGTCTTGGTAATAACTTATGCAAGATTGGTCGGGTTGTTTATGTTAATCTAAAAGTGACCCACGATATTAATTGAAAATTGACCCACAATAAAATAAACTATCTATAATAATTAAATTATTATAGGTGGTGAATAAGGGTTGGTTAAATTGAATGAAAAAGCAGATATATTACTAAAATATTTTATTGAAGATAAGTCAATTAGAAAAATTACAAGGGAAACAAATAAATCTAGAAATACAGTACGGAAATATATTAGAGACCATGAAGAACAACTATCAAAATTAGATAAGTCGTTAAGGGAAGATGAGATTTTAAGTTTAATTGAAAATTTAGTTAAAGAGCCACAATATGATTCATCAAATAGGAGTAAGAGAAAATTAACCGATGAAATTATTGAAGAAATTAATAAATGTTTAGAGAAAAATAAAAAGAAGAAAACTCAAGGTAAACATAAACAACTTATGAAGAAAGTGGATATCCATGATTATTTAGTAGATAAAGGTTATGATATTAGTTATAGTACAGTTTGTAATTATGTCAGGGAACATACTAAAGAAACTAAAGAAGCTTATATTAAGCAAGTATATAAGCCTGGAAAGACTCTTCAATTTGACTATGGAGAAGTAAAAGTTAATATAGCTGGTGAAAATAGAGTTCTAAATTTGGCCCTATTTACAACAGGATATGGTTTTTATAGCTATGGTAAACTTTATGAGAATAAAAAGATCGTAAACTTTTTAGATGCTCATGTCAATGCATTTAAACATTTTGGAGGGGTTCATAATGAAATAGTTTATGACAATTTAAAACAAGCTGTTAGGAGATTTGTGGGCCCTACTGAAAAAAAAGCAACCGAAGATTTAGTTAAATTATCACTTTATTATAAATTTAACTATAGATTTTGTAATGTAAGACGAGGAAATGAAAAAGGTAAGGTAGAAAGATCAGTAGAATTTGTAAGAAGACGGGCATTTTCTATAAAAGATGAGTTTGACTCATTGAAAGAAGCCAATCAATATTTATTAAATAAGCTAAATAAGTTAAATCAGATTAAGAAGAATCGTTTTAATAGGAAGAGTCCACTTGATAAACTTAATGAAGAAAAAGAATATTTAAAAGAACTAATGCCAACTTACGATGTTGCAAGGGATAAAGAGTGTAGGGTAAATAAATATAGCTTTATTACTATAGAACAAAATAAATATTCAGTGCCAGATTATTTAGTAGGTAAATTTGTAATGGCAAAAATCTATTCAGAAAAAATTAAAGTTTATTATAAAGATAATTTAATCGCAGAACATAAGAGATGTTATAAATTACATAAATGCACAATAGATATAGACCATTATTTATCTACCCTAAAAAGAAAACCAGGAGCTTTAAAAAATTCTCTTGCCCTCGAGAAATTAGCTCCTGAAATCAAAAACATATATCAAATGTTTTATAATAATAATTCTACCACAAAAACGAAAGAATTCATAGAACTTTTAGAAATTATTAAAGAAAAAGGTTTAGATAAGGTAAAAAAAGCAATTAATAAATTATCTAAGAATAAAGCATCCATGGTGACTACAGATAATATTAAAACTTTAGTAAATAGAAAAACATCTCTTGAAACCAATCAAGAAGATGAAATAATTCAAAATTCAATGCATCTTTTAAATAATTATAACGAAATTTTCAATGTTGAACAGGATACCAGACAGGAGGTGTGTTAAATGGATAAAAAGCTAGTTCAAGAAACTAAAGATTATATAAAAGCTTTGCGATTAGCTGGAATTAGAGGAGACTTAATAGAAAGAGTAGGTGAAGCCTATAAAGACGATCAATCATATGAGGAATTTTTAAGAGATGTTTTTAGAAAAGCTTATGATGTAAGAAAAGAGAACAGTAGAAAAAGACGAATCAAAAACGCAAAATTCCCTTATAAAAAGTATTTAAGCGATATAATAGCTGAATATTTACCAGATAGTGCTCAGGAAAAATTGAAAGAACTAAAGACTCTTAAATTTATAAATGATAATAGAAATATAATCTTTTCAGGAAATCCAGGGACAGGTAAAACCCATTTATCAATTGGATTAGGTATTAAAGCCTGTAATGAGGGTTATAAGGTGTTTTTTGCAACAGTACCACAACTAATTAATACTTTAAAAGAAACAAGAAGTGAAAAACGATTACGGTCCTTTGAGAAGAAATTTGAAAAGTATGATTTAATTATACTTGATGAACTAGGATATATTTCGTTTGATAAGGAAGGTAGTGAATTATTATTTTCATTTCTTTCACTTAGAGCAGAAAGAAAATCAACGATAATAACTTCAAACCTATCTTTTGATAGATGGAATGAAATCTTCAATGACCCAGCATTAACAGCAGCAATGGTAGATAGATTAACTCATAAATCGTATGTTTTAAATATGAATGGAAACTCATTTAGGATGAAAGAAACTAAAGATTGGTTAGAAAAAAGTAGTTAATTTTTTTACTCAAGATGGGTCAATTTTGAGTTGAAAAAAGGGTCAATTTTTACTTGACATTAACATCGGGTTATACAATTGAAATTATTATGCTAAATTGAAATCAGGTGAGCTTTGATGAGGCGTCGTAAACACCATTAACGTTAGTACGCCAAGTAAGTTTGATATTTCTGGCAAAATGAAGCCGTCTACTAAAGTAGACTTAGGATAATGTTGATAAGGTGAGATTCCGGAGGGTCTGTCGGGGTCAAAGAACCTGGTATGAAGAGAGAGAAATATCAGGAACTTGGGAGGTCCTACAGGTTCCAGTAATTGCTGGAAGGTCTATCCAATCGAAAAAGAGGACGACCCGTAGTCTGTAGGAAGTCGAATTGACTCATAGTACTTTGAGGTCAGGAAAGCTGGCTACATGGGGAAGGAACAGTTACACGCAACTATAAAGGAAACACTAGCCGGATGCGCAAGGGCGGGTAACTAGCGTTCCTACCATGACTACGAAATGGCAAATAAAGTGTATCAAAGAATATTATTATTTGAAGGGGGTATTATTAAATGGAACTTAAAAAGGATTCTATTATTGAATTTAATCAATCAAAAAAATATATATTTAAAAAACATATCGGACAAGGTGGAACAGGTAAGACAATTCTTGTAGAAGATATAATTACAAATTTTGACTTCGTTTGTAAAAAATACTCTCCATATGATGAAGGTATGCAAGATGAGTATTTTGAAAGATTTATTGAAGAGATAAAGATAATGCATCCTATTTTTCATGAAAATATTGTTCGAATATATAATTATGATTTATATCCAGAACAAAAAACAGGGTATATTTTCATGGAATATATAGATGGCACACCAATTGATGCATATCTTACATTTGAAAATAATGATGTTTTTGAAAATATTTTTATTCAGCTAATAGAAGGTTTTGATTATCTTCAAAGAAATGCAATATTACATAGAGATATACGAAATAAAAATATTCTAGTAACAAATGATGGAGTATTAAAAATAATAGATTTTGGATTTGGTAAAAAAATTAATATGAGTTCAAAAGAGAAAGCTAGTATTATACTTAATTGGCCTGTTACTGAATTTCCTGATGAAATTAATGATTCTGAATATAACCATCAAACTGAAGTTTATTTTGTAGGAAAAACGTTTAATAAAATTTTAAAGCAAAACAATATAAATAACTTTAGATATCAGCATATTATTAATGAGATGATAAATTTAAATCCAGAATATAGAATTAAAAGTTTTTCTAATGTTCTTGAAGAGATTTCAAAAGATATTTTTGATAAATATAGTTTTATAGATGATGAAAGATATATATATTTAAGATTTGCTGATAGTTTAACTAATAACATAATAAAAATGAGAGATGAGATTGAGTTAGTACAAGATTCAAAAGAAATCATAAGATCTTTAGAAGAGATTATTAATGAATGTCTTTTAGAAGAATTTTTACAAGATAATAGCAAATTAATTTCTTGCTTTGTTAAAAATGCATATACTTATTCTACTAGGAACAATATAGAAGTTGAATGTATTAGAGACTTTTATGAATTTTTTAAAAAATTATCTATTTCAAAACGAGAAATAGTTCTTAATAATATTAATTCGAGATTAAAAAATGTAAAAATTGAATATGATGATGTTGAAGTTCCATTTTAATATTAGCGAAGATATATTGGAAACTTAGTTTAATAATTAAAGAAATAGCCATTTCGTATAAACCAGCTAATACATGTCAAGAATTAATTTAAAAAAATTTAGTTACATATAGAGTTGGATTATTAGGTTTGCTTTTTACTTTTCTAATTGCGGCGGTGGTAGCTTGATATATAGACTTACGCAAGTAGGTAGAACCACGTTTAGAGATTTTATTATTAGAGGTTTTAAATCTGCCTGACTGGTAAACCGTAGGATCTGTTTTAATTTTACAAATGCCTTTTTATCAGCTCAAATGTTTGGTAACTAGCGTTCCTACCATGACTATGTCCAGCAAAGCTGGACATATCTAATAGGTGAAATTCCTATCAGATTGAAAGTCAAAACCCTGTACAAAATAATTCTATTGTGATACTATGTAAAATAATCAATCTAGCAAAATAAAATATAATTCTTATAAAAAGGAGAGGTATATCATATGAAAGTAATAGGAATTAACGGGAGTCCGAGAAAAGAATGGAATACTGCAACCCTTCTTACTGAAGCACTTGAAGGGGCATCCTCACAAGGAGCTAAGACAGAGCTTGTACATCTTTATGACTTAGATTATAAAGGCTGTATAAGTTGTTTTGCTTGTAAAAAAATCAATGGTAATAGTTACGGTAAGTGTGCTTTGCAAGATGATTTAGCACTAGTTTTAGAAAAAATTGAAGAAGCAGATGCTGTTATTTTTGCTTCACCTGTCTATTTTGGAAGGGCTACTGGAGAGATGAGATCATGCTTAGAACGGTTAATGTTTCAGTATTTAGTATATGACAAAGAACATTCTAATCTTTTGGATAAAGAGATACTTACAGGTTTTATTTATACCATGAATGTAAGACAGCAGCAAATGGAAGAACTAGGATATGAAGAAACTTTCAAAAGTACAGAAAGATCACTAAAGAGGATTTTTGGAGCATCAGAATCATTATTTGTCACTAATACATATCAATTTGAAGATTATTCTAAATATGTCACTACAATGTTTGATGTAGAAGAAAAAGTAAAACATCGGGAAGAAGAATTTCCAAAGGATTGCAAAAAAGCTTTTGAAATGGGAGCAAGATTTGCTAAATAAATTGAAGCACAAAAAAAGGAGAAGAAAAACTACTATGAAATTCTTATGCCCAGAATGCAGTATCTATCTTCCAGCTACAACTTCGCTAGGGAAGATAAAACAGATTAAGGCTTACGGAACCGACTTCTGCCACCACTCTTGCCGGAGCTAAAAAATATGCTGAAAAGAATTTAGTTGATGAAATAGAAATGAAGATAGTTGTTCCCTTAACAGGTTCTGGACTAAAAAAGTAAAATAATATAATTAAAGCCAATTCAACTATTAATCATCAAGCTGAATTGGTCTTTTTATTATTAAGGAAAGTATACTTAAATTTAAATTAATGACAAACAGAAGATATGTGTTGAATTTGTTCTATCTTATTTATTTTTAAAATTAATAGAGTTAATCTTGTTAAATAACATATTTTTGTAATAGTGGTTATATATTTAAATGTTAGGCAGGGGATTAATAAATCAATAGTGTATTATTAATAAAAGACCAATTCTTATTATGTAAGTATTAATGATGTAAGAAGAGAGAGGAGAGTAAACATGAAAAGAAAGATATTAATTTTAGGGATTATAATAAGTATGATGTTAGTATTAATTGGTTGTGAGCAGAAAGCAGAAGCAAATGAAGAGGAGTTATTGAAATTTTTAGATAGCTTACAAGGGTTAGAATATAAATTAAGAGATTATACAGATAATTTTGAAGGATATCTATCTGATAATGATAAATTTGCTAAAGAATTTTATGAAGATTTTCTAAAAGGAAATGTAGAATTTGTACTACCGGACTATAAAACAGATGATATTAAAGATCCAAAACTTCAGAAGTATTTAAATAAATATCTAAAATTCAATTTTATATTAGCGCGAACTAAAAAAATTGAAGATGAATATATAATATTTAATATCAAATTTCCTCATTACAACTTTAAAGTTTATCAAATAGATTTTGATAATAATAAAGAGAATGGAAAAGAAGATGTGTTTTATAGTAGTGGATACTGGAATGAAGAGGAATTATCTAAGAGAGCAGTTTATGATGTTTTAAATGAAAAAGAGATAAAAAATAGTTATCAAAAAACTAAACATAGAATTGGTGGGGAAGTAATAGAAGCAGAATACGTAGGGAAGAATAAAAAAAGAACAAAAAATTATACAGGGATAATTAAATATAAGAACAGATACTATATTTATGAGGTCTGGGACTGGGATATAATGGCTATTATAAAATTTTATTGTTGGAACAAAAAAGCTAAAGAAAGTTTAGTATTTCTTAAATCTACAATAGAGTTGGAGGCAAATTAGAATGGATGAGAAATTAATAATAAATACTGATGATTTATATGCTTATATGAAGGAAGTTGAAGAAGGGGGAAAGTATAAAGCTAATATATACACTTGTAGTTCTGGGGTTCCTACTATTGGAGTCGGTTTTGCTTTATTGATTGAAAATGATGACAAATGGAGTATTAGAGAAAATCTTTTTGCCATAAAAGGGCCATTAGATAAAGCAGGTATAACTTTACCAACTGAGCTTGATATAAAAAGAATAGAAAATATATTAGATAATGTGATAATTGAATTAGAGAATGATAATAAAAATGTAGCTAAAAAGATAGTTGAAGATAATGCAACTATTTTAAATAAACTAACAATCACAGCGACTCAAGCAAAAGAATTATTTAAGATAACACAAGCTGAATATGAAGGTTATTTAATAAATAGACTTAGGTTAAAAGCAGGATTAACTAAAGATAAAGCTAAAGAAATTATCAAATCTTTATCAATGGATGAAAAAATTGCTACATATTCATGTGTTTATAATGCTCTCACTTTAATAGGTTCTGGATTAAGCAATGCACTCAAAAATTATATTAAAAATGGAATTAGTGAAAAGGATAAAGCCTATTATAAAACAGAAGCTTGGTACGAGATTAGATATAATTCTCATAAATCAGGTTGGAAATATATAGATGGTAAGGAAGATAAAAAAGCGGAAGGTGATGATGGATTAGCTAATAGACGCTACAAAGACTCTCTGAAATTTGGTTTATATGGGTTGTGTAATAGGAAACAACAAAACTTAAATCAAGCTACTAAAGATGGAATATTGAAGTTTTTAGATAGTAATCAAGGAAGAAATAATAAAAATGTTACAGAAACAATTAAAAAATACGAAAATGAATTTAGTCCTTCTAATAATGATTTAGGAAATAAAAAACAAGTTAAGATAGAAAAAATATTAGGAATTTTAAGGCAAGATCCAGTAGAACAAATAAAAACAGAAGTAGAGGGAAAAGGTAAATTTTTAGATAATGTAAGTGAAGAATTTTTAAAAAAGTATGATAAAGAATACGGGCTAATATTAGATACAGAAAGACCAATATATAACAGTATAACCAAAATTGAAGAGCATACTGATGTTCTAATATTTCCTTTAATGGATAGGTTAGTAGTAAATATGCAGAAGGAAGAAGAGAAAGCAAAAGGTAAAGATGATGAATTATATAAGTCAATAAAAGAGTTCATAAATAGATGTAAAGGAATATTAGAAAAAGTAATAGTAGAATTAGGTGGATATAAGAAAGCTGGTTATAAGCGAGATAATAATAAGGATTTAACAAATTTAGAGTTAAAGAAGCGATTGATAGCAGCTTTTAAGCCTCAACAATTTAATTCACCAGATACTAAGAAAAGTCATGAGTTCTTCAAAAGCTTTATAACCGAAGAAGATAAGAAGAAAGAACAGGCTAAAAAAGAGAAGACTAAACAAAAAGCAGAAAAAAGAATGGCTGAGAAGAAGAATAATAATCAAAAATCTGGAGTAGCTATATCTAATCAAGATAGCATGGGAGATAAGAAAGAAGAGAATAAAACAGATGGCTGGATAGTAATTCAAAAGATTGATGGTACGAAATATATGAGTAGAAAAGAATACTATGGATAGAATAAAACTTATAGTTTATTTTCAATAATGTATTTTTTGAAAATAATTGACCATAATAATAGTATGTATTATAATAATATATATAAATTGAAAATAATGGTGAGGAGATGATTTTGATATGAAATCATTTGTGCCGGTTGAACTACCAATAGATGATTACATAAATCCTTTAGAATTTTATGATGAGTTGATTTCTGCTAATACGAATGTTGGAAAATATGAGGTAATGTTGAAAAAATCAAAAATAAATGAAGATTTTCTTATTACTCCACTGAGTTTACAAGAGGCAGTTCAATCAACTAAGATAGAGGGTACACAGATTACTTTTGATGAAGTTTTAGAATTTGATATTGATAAAAAAGAAAAAAATGATGATGCTCAAGAAGTATTAAATTACTATGAAGCCTTGCAGTATGGCAAGCGGGCTTTATCTAGATTGCCTATTTCAACAAGAATGTTCAAAGAGCTTCATAAAATGTTATTAAGTGGTGGTGTAAGAGGTGAAAGTAGAGCACCAGGTGAATATCGGTCAATACAAAACTTTATAGGTCCAGAAGGTTGTACAATGAAAACAGCAACCTTTGTACCACCAGAACCACAGTTAGTAGATGATTGTATATCTAATTTAGAAAAATACATAAATGAACCTAATGATGATTTACATCCTTTAGTTAGAATTGCAATTATCCATGCTCAATTTGAAACTATTCACCCATTTTTAGATGGGAATGGTCGAATAGGGCGTATTTTGATTCCACTGTATTTATATGATGTTGGTTTGATTGATTTTCCTAATTTATTTATAAGTGAAACTTTAGAAAAAGATAAACATAAATATTATAGATTACTTAATGGAACAAGAAAGGAAGAAAATTGGGATGAGTGGGTAAATTTTTTCTTGGAAAGTGTAAATAAACAAGCATTAAAAAATATTAACACTATTGAAGAAATTGATAAGCTTTATGAAAAAGATTTAGAGAAGACAATGGGTTTAATTAATAGTACTAATGTAGTCGACCTGATTAAGAGTATGTTTCAAAGACCTATTTTTAATGTAAAAACAATTAGTTCATTAGCAGGAATTCCTGACTCTACATGCAGAAGATATTTGTCAATTTTAGAAGAAAAACAGATTATATACTCTGATAATAAGATGAGAAATAGAAAATATTATTATTACAATTTACTTGATTTATTACGTTAGAAGTCAAATTTAGGATCATAAGGAGTTAATGTGAAATCATCAAGATGATCGTATTCGTTTCTTAATTGGAAATCTTATAGTTCAGCAGTATATTGATAATGCAGAAATAATGCAACTGATTCTATCATAAGATTGATATTGTTCTTAAATAAGTTTATAATAATTATGTAGTTAAATACAATAAATTTATTATATGAGGTGTTAAAGGAATGAATAAAAGAGAAATAATAGCTGAGGATATAGAATTAGCTCCCGAAAATGTAGGTTTTAGTGATGGAGATGAAGTTAATATTGTAGTTGATCAGTTTACTGACCTAGGAGTAAAAGTAATAATTAATGGTAAATATTATGGTTTGGTATATGAAAATGATATTTACAAAGATTTAGAAATTGGAGATAAGACTAAAGGATATATTAAAAAGATAAGAGAAGATAACAAAATTGATGTAAGTCTAAGAAAAATAGGATATGGAAGAATAGAAGATGCTAAGCAAAAGATACTGGAAAAGTTAAAGAATAATGGAGGGTTTTTAGCTATAAATGATAATAGTTCTCCTAAAGTGATAAAGAGAAAGTTGCAAATAAGTAAAGGGAGTTTTAAAAAAGCTATTGGTGGACTCTATAAAGAAAAGATAATAAATATAACTGAAGAAGGAATTAAAATTACTTAAAGAAATTTTGCTTTTAGAAAAATTGAGTAATCAGAAAGAGTGATAATAATGAAGTTAACTTTTACAGAGGCTGTTAAACTAGGTTTAAAAAGGAATCATCAGATTTTAAAAACTAAAGAGAAAATAGATAGTTTGCAGCTTAAATTGGAGGAGATTAAGCAAAGAGATGACTGGGAGTTGGAAGCTGGTCTAGAGGGAAGACTTGTCAGCAATAATATTAGAACTACTTCCCGTAAAAAGATGGCTTCTTTAGAGTTAGAAAAGACCTTTGCTAAGGGATTAACTATCAACCCAGAACTTTATTTAAAAGAGGCGGAGCTAGTAGAAGATGGTTTAAGTATGGATAATATTAATTTTGCTATGAATTTAGAACAACAGATTTATCCGCTTGAATTAGGGAAAAATCAAAAGTATTATCTAAAAACTAGACTTAGACAAGCTAAAGCAAGGGTTAAGCTATGGCAATTACGACAGAAGAAAGTAGTAGATTGGCTAGCAGATTATTTTCGCTTAATTGAATTAAAAATAGAAGAAGAGATTGAAGAAGAAAAATATGAGATAGCACAACGACAGTTAAAGAAAGAAGAAGATTATCAAGCAGGCGTAAATGATCGTCAAGATATACTTAAGGCTAAAATAGATTTAACTAAGGCTCAGCGATATTGGGAAGAAACTAAAAATGATTACCACAAACGCTATAGAGAGTTGCTACAAGAATTAGGATTGATTGAAGCAGAAGAGTTAGAGGTGGCAACAAATAAAAAATTTGATTTAGAATCCATAGCCAAAATCGAAATTGAATTACCTAGTTTTGAGGATAGAGATGAGTTATTAGAGTTGGCTACAGAAAATAGCAAAGAATTATGGATCCACCAATTAGAGCGAGAGCAGATCAAACAAGAAAAAGAATGGCAAGAGAATGAAGAAGAACCGACAGTAGATATTGCTGCTGATTATAATTCTGCTAATGATAAATGGCAAGTAGCTTTGAATATAACTGATAAATTGTTTAATCGAAGTAATGATAAGTTGGCCCGGGAAGAATTAGCAACAGATTTAGAAGAATTAGATCGGGAAGAACATGAGCATCTACAAGAGTTGAAAACAGAAATAGATCAGTTAGTAGGAGAAATAACAGTTAATCAGCTGAAAGTAAAGGAAGAAAGACTTAGATTAGAAAGAAGTAATTTAGAATTAGAAAATATTAAAGAAGAATTTGCAAGCAAAGATTTAAGTCAATTAGATTATGATTCAGAATTACTAGATGTAAAAGAAGATCAGCTTGATCTGAAGAGAAAAGAGCAGGAACTACTGTTGAGCAAGTATGAATTAATTAAGTTACTAGGCATCTTAGAGTTTTGACTATAATTTATACAGTAGTTGTTAAAGCTAAAATCTAAGATAAGAGACAATTTTCCCTTTGCTAATTATAGCGGGGGGATTTTTATTATGTTTTATTAAATAATAGAATAAGGAAAAAGGGGGTTTAATAATGCAAAGTGATAATATTAAACGAAGCAATGAAGTAAGAAGGTATTCTAAACAAAACCTAGAATTAATAAATAAGCAAACTTTTGTCATAATCAACTGATTATGTAACTGTTAAATATTACATAAAAAAGGAAGTGAAGATAATGAGTTCAGCAGTTAAATATTTGAATAGTTTGAGTAAATTCGGTATTAATCCAGGATTAGAAAGAGTAGAAGTTTTATTAGAATACTTAGGAAATCCCCAAGAAGAATTAGATATTATTCATATAGGGGGATCAAACGGCAAAGGTTCTACTTCAGCTATGGTTAGTTCTATTTTAGCAGAAGCTGGCTATCGAGTAGGTACTTATAATTCACCTGAAATTATTTCTTTTTATGAAAGGATGCGAATTAATGGTGAATATATGGAACCAGAAGCATTAGAGAGGATAACTAAGGAAGTTAAGCCTTATTTAAATAAGATAGAAGCAGATGGGCTAGGTCATCCGACCTTTTTTGAAGTGGTCACTGCTATAGCCTTTAAATACTTTGCTGAAAAAGAAGTAGATATAGCTGTATTAGAAGTAGGACTTGGCGGCAGGTTAGATGCTACTAATGCAACGAATAGCTTAGTGGCTGGAATTACTAATATTAGTTTAGAACATACAGATTATCTAGGAGAGACCATGGCAGAGATAGCATTTGAAAAAGGTGGAATTATAAAAGAAGATAGCATATTAGTAACAGCTGTTGAAGATGATGAAGCATTAAATAAATTAAAAGATATCTGTGAAGAAAGAAATGCTGATATGATTCAAGTTAAGAAAGATTTAAAAGTAAAAAGATTAAAAAGAGACTTAACAGGACAGCATTTTAGAGTTGAAGGGAAGAAAATTGATGAGAATTTAAAAATTCCTTTATTAGGGCAGTATCAACAACAGAATCTAGGTATGGCTTTAGGAATAATAGAGGCTTTACCTAATGAATTTCAGATCAATATTAAAGCGATTAAAAGAGGTCTTAAAAAAGTAGAATGGCCTGGAAGGTTAGAACTTTTAGGTGAGGAGCCTTTAGTAATTCTAGACGGTGCTCATAACCCTGATGGAGCTTACGAATTAAGAAAGGTAATCCAAGAGGATTTAGATTATAAAGAACTGATTTTAATTTTAAGTATACTGGGGGATAAAGATGTAGAAAAAATGTTAGATATTTTAACTCCATTAGCTGATAGAATTATTATCACTAAAAATACTAATGAACGAGTTGCTGATCCTCATGAAGTGGCAGAAATTTTAGCTAACAGCGGTAAGGAAGTAGATGTAGTTCCTAATATAGCTGATGCAGTGCAGGAAGCAATTAAAGAAGCTGATTCAGCAGATTTAATTAGTGTTAGTGGTTCACTCTATACTATAGCAGAAGCTAGAAAGTTTTTAGTAAAAAACATAATAAATTAAAAATTAGCTGCATAGTATTTTAGTAAGAAGTCTTTTAGGAGGAGATTTACTAGAAATAATATTGAAGTGGTGTTTAAAATCTTAAAGGGGGTTGATGTAATAATAGAGAGTTAAAATAGAGTGAACTGAAAACCTTAATGAAGGAAGTGGTGATGATGAAGCTAGATAGGCCTAAGTTAAAATCAGGGGTTTCGCTGGCAGCAATGGTTGTAGTCATGTCATTATTAGCTAGTGTTGTTGGATACTTTTTAGGGAGCTGGATGATTGGATATGTTACATCATCAGATGATCAAATTAAAAGTGTATCCAGCGAAAAAGTCGTTTTAGAAGAACAGATTGATACTGCTCAGTTGGAAAATGACACTGAAAAGGATTCATCTCAAAGTAATTCTAATACTCAGAATAATTTTATGGCAGAAGATAATGCAGTTAAACATAGTCAAACAGGAGTTGTACAAGATAATAGCGGGTTGTTTATAGTTCAAGTAGGTGCTTTTAATAATCATAATAATGCTAAAAGACGGGTAGAACAATTAAAAAGTAATGGATACTCAGCTTATATTACTTCTGAAAATCCTTATAAAGTCCAGGTAGGTGCATTCGAAACTAGCGAAGCAGCTGCTAAATTAGAAAGCAAATTAAAGAAAGATGGATTTCCAGTTTTTATAGCTCATTAATATTAAAAGCCCACTTACAAGTGGGCTTTCTTTATTTTAGTGCAGGAATTCTAAATAAGAATATTGTATATATTAAGTATAATAATAAAATTAATATAGCCTTTAGTTAGTGGTGTTTAGAGAGGAGGAACTACAAGATGAAGCTCCAAGATATAAAAGAGATAACAGATTCAGAGGTAATATTCGGTGAAGATAAGTTAGATTTAGAAATTTTAGCGGTATGTGGAGCGGATTTAATGAGTGATGTATTAGCTTTTTCTGCAGAAAAGACATTATTATTAACTGGATTAACTAAACCACAAGTAATTAGAACTGCTGAAATGTTAGGTTTATCAGCGATTATTTTTGTTAGAGGAAAGAAGCCAAATGACCAAACAGTTAGATTAGCTGAGGATAGCAATATTCCTTTATTATATACTGAGCATTCATTATATGAGACTTGTGGACAACTATATGAAGCAGGAATAAAAGGAGATAAATTAAAGGGGGAATAATTACTTTGAAAAACTCCTCAGTAAATCTTGAATTCGTTGAAAAGTTAGCTAATGATTTAACAGTTAAGGATATTATGACTAATGATGTAATTACGCTTAGGCCTGATAATAAACTTAAGAATGCCAAGGAAATAATGCGTTTAAGAAAGATTTCGGGAATTCCAATTATTAATAGTGATAGACATTTAAAAGGGATTATTAGTATAGATGATATAATTAGAGGATTAGAGGAGAATAGATTAGAAGATAACCTTAGTAACCTCATGAGTACAGAGTTGATAACAATTAAGCATGATATTTCAGTAATTGAAGCTTTACGAAAATTTAAAAAACATAAATATGGTAGGCTTCCTGTAATAGACGAAAACGATGTATTAATGGGGATTATCACTCCAGGAGATATTACGCGAAAGTTACTAGAAGAAGTAGAAAAAGCAAGTAAAGAAGAGAATTTCTTCTTTGTTAACGATTCAATAGATGAAGAAGAAAGAGATAATCTACAGATTGAAATAGAAATTGAAGGTGGAGACTTTAGTAACTCAGGTGAAGCATCTAGTAGAATAAAAGAAGTATTACAGCAAGTTGGAGTACCGTCAACTGCAATCAGAAAAGCAGCAATTGTAACATATGAAGCAGAAATGAATGTAGTTATTCATGCAAGACGAGGAATAATATTAGCTAAAATAACTCCTGAAGAGATCAAAATTATAGTTGAGGATGAAGGACCAGGGATTGAAAATGTTGATTTAGCTATGGAGCCAGGATACTCTACAGCTTCTGAACATGTGCGAGAATTAGGTTTTGGTGCTGGCATGGGGTTAACAAATATTGAACGTTGGGCAGACGATTTAGAGATTGAATCTAAAGTTGACAAAGGAACAAGATTAGAGATTACAATATACTTATAAAAAAGTGGTGATTCATTAATGTCCACAAACTTTCATTCTGTTAAGTTGGATAAGACTAAATGTAATGGTTGTACAAACTGTGTAAGAAGTTGTCCTACAGATGCAATTAGGGTTAGAGAGTTTGAAGCTATTATAAAAGATGAAAAATGCATAGACTGTGGAGTATGTGTGCAAGTCTGTGAAGAGAATGCTAATTACGTTTTGACAGATTCCTTAATGGAATTAAATAATTATGATTATAATATTGTCTTACCTACGGCTGTGCTTTATGGACAATTCAAAGCAGAATATTCTCCAGCTAAAATTTTAGCTGGCCTATTAGAATTAGGTTTTGATGATGTTTGGGAAGTAGGGGTAGGAGTTGATATTCTGCATGCTATTTTGCTTAAATTTTTGGAAGAACGGCCAGAAACCTCACCATTAATTTCTGCTACGTGTCCTTCAGTAGTAAGATTAATACAAGTTTCTTTTCCTGAGTTTTTACCTAATATTATTCCGTTACAAGAACCAATGGAGATTCTTGCAAGGACAATAAAAGAGAGAAAAGCTAAAGAGTTAGGAATTCCGTTAGATCGTATTGGGATTTTTTATATTACTTCTTGTTCAGCAAAGATTACCGCAATTAATGCTCCTTTAGGTTTAGAAGATAGTTATATTGATGGTGCTATTTCAGTAATGGATATCTATAGGCCATTAATAAAATTCCTTAATGATGTAGAGGCTAATCCTAAGCTGCAGAGAGCTTCTAAGAAGGGTGTTAATTGGGTTATAAGTGGAGGACAAAAAGCATTATGTCAAAAATGTAATAAGAGTTTAGCCGTTGATGGAATTGATAATGTAATTTCTGTTTTAAAAGAATTAGAAAGAGGTCATTTACAAGAAGTAGAGTTTTTTGAATTTGCAGCTTGTCCAGGAGGGTGTATAGGTGGCCCTTTAAATTTTAAAAACCGCTTTATTTCTCAATCGATTATAAAAGATATTAGTGAAGACTTATCCAAAGATGGTTTAAGTGACCTGATCAATAAGCAAAAAATCATTAATAATTATAGTCAAGGTAAGTATAGTATTTCTAAGATATTAAAACCAAGCTCATGTGATAGATTAGATAATAATATTAAAAAGGCTATTAATAAATTAGATAAGTTAGAGAAAATAGAAGATAAATTACCTGGATTAAATTGTACAGCTTGTGGAGCACCAAGTTGTAGAGCTTTAGCTGAAGATATAATTAATGATTCTGCTCAAATAGAAGATTGTATAATTATATTAAAAAAGAAGATAAACAAGTTATCCCAGCAAATAAATGATTTAGTCTAAATAGGTTAATTTTTAGGAGGGGTTAGATTGGAATTATTGGAGATAGTTAATGAATTAGAATTAGAAGTAGTAATAGAGTCAGTGGAATTAGATAAACAAGTAACAGGAGGCTATTGCTCTGATTTATTAAGTAATGTGATGGGACAAGCAGAACCTGGAAATCTATGGATTACTCTCCAAACTCATCAAAATATAGTAGCAGTTGCTTCTTTAATAGAATTATCAGGTATAGTAGTAGCCTGTGGGGCTGAAGTAGATACCGAAACTATTAATAAGGCTCGTCAAGAAGATATTCCAATATTAACTACTGATTTATCAATTTATGAAGTAGCAGGTCGGTTGTATAATTTAGGAGTTTAAGGAGTATTATAATGATAGATTATTATGTAGATCTTCATGTTCATACTGTTTTGTCTCCTTGTGGTGATATTATTATGACACCTCAGAATATTATTGATACAGCTTTAGCTAGAGAGATAGATATTTTAGCTATTACTGATCATAATTCTATTGGAAATTTAGAAGTTGCTTTGGAATTAGCTAAAGATTATGATCTTACTATTATTCCAGGCATGGAGGTGGAAAGTAAAGAAGGAGTTCATTTAGTTTCGTTATTTCCTAACCTTAAAGAGGCTAAATCTTTTCAAAAATTAATTTACGACAACTTACCTTTTATAAATAATGATGAAGACTTATTTGGCCCTCAGTTACTTACTGACCAAGATGATAAGTTCATATCTAGAGTAAAGAGATTATTATTAGTTTCAGCAAATCTTTCTGTACATCAAATTGTAAAAGAGGTACTTAATAGAAATGGAATTATATTTCCAGCACACATAGATAAGAAGGAATACAGCATTTTAACTAATTTAGGATTTATTCCAGCAGGGATTGAATTTCCTATTATAGAGATTTATAATAAAGATTCTTTAGATAAGTTATATAATGATTTCCCTTTATTAAAGTCATATCAAGTAATTAAGTCATCGGATGCTCATTTTTTACATGATTTAAAGCCAAGTTTAAAATTAACTTTGGCTGAACCTTCTTTGTCTGAGATGATTTTAGCTTTTAAGAATGAAGGTGGGAGAAAAGTTATGATTTTAGAGTGATTAATGGAGGAGTTAGAGGTGAAAGAATTATCTTTAAATATTTTAGATTTGGTACAAAACTCGATTAAAGCAGATGCAACAGAAGTTAAAATAAAGATAAATGAAGACTTAGATGATAATTTATTGGTAATAATAATTAAGGATAATGGAAATGGAATGTCTAAAGATTTTTTGGAAAATGTTTTAGACCCCTTTAAGACGACTAGAACGACTAGGAATGTAGGCTTAGGCTTGCCACTATTTCAAACAGCAGCTAAACGATGCGATGGGGATTTAATCATAGATTCTCAAGAAGGGGAAGGGACGACAGTTAAAGCTACTTTTCAACATGATCATATCGATCGTGCTCCTTTAGGAAATATAGAGGGAACTCTTACAACTATTATTCAAGGTAATCCAGAGTTAGATATATATTATCAACATATAATTAATGATCAAGAATTTGTTTTTGACACTAAGGAATTACGTAAAAAATTAGAAGATATTCCCTTAAATGAATCATCAGTTATAAAATTTATTAGAGAGTACTTAGTAGAAAATCTAGCAATATTAAAGGAGGAAGAAATTAAATGAAATCTTTAGAAGAATTAGAGCAAATAAAAGAGAAAGCTAGAGAAGAAATGAAAATTCGTGAAGACAAAGCTGGTCCAAGAATAACTATAGCCATGGGAACTTGTGGTATTGCAGCAGGAGCTCGAGAGACGTTAGATACTATTTTAGATGAATTAAACAAGCGAGAAATTAATGATGTTACAATTTCTCAAACAGGTTGTATTGGTTTATGTAATCAAGAACCTATAATAGAGGTGAAGAAACAAGGAGAGGATTCGGTAACTTATGGTAAGGTTGGTTCTAAAGAGGCACGAGAAATAGTTACTAAACATATTGTTAATGATGAAGTAGTAAATGATTTAGTTATTCAATAAAATAAACTGTGAGTGTGATATATTTCATTGTTTAATATGATGACAAATATTATTATAGTAAGAAATCATAATGTCTATGTATAAGTATTTTAATAACTTAAGTAAGTAGGGCTGTCATAATAGTTTATAAAATTATTAAATAATGGCAAACATAATTAGTAACATTTGAAAAGTTAGTAATAATTGTATAATAAATTCAAATATTATTCAATGAAAGTAATATTTACAACAATAGAACTATAATTAATTTAAATTATCTAAAATTAAAAGGTTTTAAGCAGTATTTATAGAAGTTATATATTTGGATTGAGGCTCATTTACTACAGTTATATATAAGAGTAAATTGAATTAAAAAGCAAAAGGGGTGAAAGAATGCAAGCAAAAACTTTTGAACAAGGAGTGCATCCTTGTTACAAAAAAGAAGCTACTGCTAGCAAGAGTCTTAAAGCAGCACAAATACCTGAAGAAGTAGTTATTCCGCTTCAACAACATATTGGTGCTCCATGTGAAGCACTTGTTGAAGTTGGTGATAAAGTAAAAGCTGGTCAAAAGATTGGAGATAGTGATAGTTTTGTTTCTGCACCGATTCATGCTAGTGTGTCCGGGGAAGTGATAGATATTGGTCCGGTTAGTACTGCTGATGGAAGTGAAACAGTAGCAGTAACTATTAGTTCAGATGGACATAATACCTTACATGAAAGTGTAGAACCTAAAGGAGATATAGAAAGTTTATCTTCACAAGAATTAAGAGATATAGTACGTGAGGCTGGTATTGTTGGTTTAGGTGGGGCAACTTTTCCTACCCATGTAAAGGTTTCTGTTCCAGATGATAAGAATGTTGATACAGTAATTTTAAATGGAGCAGAATGTGAACCTTATTTGACTGTTGACCATCGTACAATGTTAGAGATGCCTAATGAGGTTGTTTATGGTTTAAAAGCAATTATGAAAATGACAGAAGCTGATAATGGGTATATTGGAATTGAATTAAATAAACCAGATGCTATTGAAGTTATGAGAGAGACAGTTAGAAATGAGCCAAATATTAAAGTAATTCCACTAGAAGTTAAGTATCCACAAGGCGCAGAAAAGCAATTGATAACAGCGTGCATTGATCGTGAAGTACCATCGGGAGGATTACCTTTGGATGTAGGAGTTGTGGTTAATAATATAGGGACTGCTGTAGCCATAACTGATGCAATAAATAATGGAATGCCTCTAATTCAAAGGACTGTGACGATAACTGGGTCTGGAGTTCAAAGCCCTCAAAACTTAGTTTTTAGTTTAGGGACTAAATTAGATGAATTAATTGAACAATGCGGAGGATTTAAAGGGAATACAGGTAAAGTAATTTTAGGCGGTCCAATGATGGGGATTGCTCAACATTCTACTGATGTTCCAGCTACTAAAGGAACTTCTGGAATTTTGATCTTCCAGAAAGATGAAATTGATGAGTTTAAACCTAAGCATTGTATTAGATGTGCTAGATGTGTAGATGTATGCCCAGTATCTTTAATGCCGATTACATTATCTAAACTAGCACAAGTAGATATGATTACTGAATTAGATGATTATAATATCTTTGATTGTATTGAATGTGGTTCTTGTTCTTATATTTGTCCGGCTAAAATTCCTTTATTACATTGGATCAAGTTAGGCAAATCAATATTAACTGCAGAAGAGAGAAAAAATGATGAATAGGAGGGCAAAGAATGAGTAAGGGAAGAGGTTTAACAGTAACTCCAGCACCTCATGTTAAAGATGACGATTCAGTTTCTAAAATTATGTATAACGTTGTTTTAGCATTAGTGCCAGCATTAGTTATTGCTGTTAGAACTTTTGGTTTACATGCTTTATGGTTAATATTAACTTGTACTATAACGGCTTTAGTTAGTGAAGCATTATTCCAGAAGATTAGGGGAGTAGAAATTACAATTGATGATGGAAGTGCTCTAGTAACTGCTTTATTATTAGCAATGAGTTTACCTCCAGAGTTACCTTTATGGGTAGCAGTAGTAGGAACTGTAGTAGCAATTGTTTTAGGTAAACAGATATTTGGTGGATTAGGTTATAATTATTTTAATCCAGCATTAATCGGAAGAGCTTTTTTATTAGCATCTTTTCCAGTATTAATGACTACTTGGGAGAAACCATTTGTTGATGCTCAATCTCAAGCAACTCCTTTAAATTTAATGAAGATGCAAGGGGAAATAACGCCTTATAGTGATTTGTTTATGGGAACAGTTAGTGGTTCTTTAGGTGAAGTTTCTGCTGTAGCTATCTTATTAGGTGGATTATACTTATTATATAAAGGTTATATTGATTGGAGAATTCCATTCAGTTATTTAGGTACTGTTGTGGTACTGATAACTATTTTAGGGCAGGACCCTATCTTTCATTTATTAGCAGGAAGTTTATTAGCAGGTGCTTTCTTTTATGCTACAGATATGGTAACCACTCCAATTACTAAGAAAGGACG
This sequence comes from Selenihalanaerobacter shriftii, assembly GCF_900167185.1. NCBI lineage: Bacteria > Bacillati > Bacillota > Clostridia > Halanaerobiales > Halobacteroidaceae > Selenihalanaerobacter > Selenihalanaerobacter shriftii. The sequence continues at coordinate 25,585 of NZ_FUWM01000011.1, read as the reverse complement.
CTGGATTTTTGGAATTGGAGCAGGAGTTTTATTAGTATTAATTAGACTTTATGGTGGTTATCCAGAAGGGGTTTTATATTCGATTATTTTAATGAATATGTTTGTACCAATTATTGATAAATATACTCTTCCAACTGTATATGGGGAGGTGGCTGAATAATGGCTCAAGAAGATTCTAAAGTAGCAATGGTTGCTGTATTAACTATTATTATGATTGTATCAGCTACAGTTTTGACTTTTACTTTTGCGCTTACTAAGCCTAAGATCGATGCTTATGCAGCTAAAATGAAGAAGCAAGCTATTTTAAATGTACTTCCAGGGGCTGTAAAGTATGAAACAGTAAATAAAGATGGTCTTGAATTATATAAAGGTTATGATGATAATGGTAATTTAGTAGGAACAGCCATAGAGACTGAAGGACCTGGTTTCCAGGGGATTATTAAGATAATGTTAGGTATGGATCTTCGAAATGATAAAGTTTTAGCAATTAAGATTTTAAGTCATTTAGAAACACCTGGTTTAGGAGCAAGAATAACTGAACCATCGTTTGAAAATCAGTTTGATAATAAATCATTTTCCGATAATTTTAAAGCAAAAGATGATGTAGAAGCAATTGCTGGTGCAACAATTTCTTCACAAGCAGTTAGTGATATTATTGAAAATACTATTGAGAAGGTTAAATCTGTAGAGGGTGGGGGTGAATAAATATGTCATTATGGAAAGAATTTTTCAAGGGTTTATGGGATGAAAATCCGGTTTGGATCTTGCTTTTAGGAATGTGTCCTACTTTAGCGGTAACTAATACAGCTGTTAATGGTTTGGCCATGGGGCTAGCTACTGCTTTTGTGCTATTAGGTGGTGGGATAGTTAACTCTATCTTTAAAAAGGTAATTCCACATAAGGTTCGGATCCCTTGTTATATCGTAGTAATTGCTACCTTTGTAACGATTGCTGATTATGTAATGGCAGCTTATTTCCCAGAAGTTCATAAGCTTTTAGGTTTATTCATTCCATTGATTGTGGTTAATTGTTTAATCTTAGGACGTTCAGAATCATTTGCTACGCAAAATCCAGTCCATTATGCAATTTCTGATGCCTTAGGAATGGGTGTTGGTTTTACTTGGGCCTTAACTTTCTTAGGTATTATTAGAGAAGTATTTGGATTTGGAACAATCTTTGGAGTACAGGTAATGGGAGATTGGTTTACACCTTGGATTATTATGGTTTTACCAGCCGGTGCTTTTTTAACTTTAGGAGTAGTTTTAGCAATCTTTAATGCAATTCGGAATGACTCACCTGCTGGAGCTTAATTTTATTAAATCTAACTAATTAAAATTATTGAATTAACATAGAAGGAGGTTAACCAATTATGGAGTTAGCACTTATATTTATTGGAGCAGCCATTACTAATAACTTTATTTTAGCCAGATTTTTAGGCATTTGCCCATTTTTAGGTGTTTCCAAAGAGATTCCTACTGCTTTTAGTATGGGTTTAGCTACAACCTTTGTAATGACTACTTCAGCAATGGTAGTTTGGTTTGTTCAAACTTTTGTTCTTGATGCTTTTGGTTTACCATATTTACAGTATGTATCTTTTATTTTAGTAATTTCATCCTTTGTGCAGTTAACAGAAATGGCAGTAAAGAAGATTAGTGAACCGCTGTATAAAGCTTTAGGAATCTTCTTACCATTAATTACAACTAATTGTGCGATTTTAGGTTTAGCTTTGATAATTCCTTTAAAAGGATATAGTTTCATTGAGAGTACTGTTTTTGGATTCGGTGCCGGGGTTGGTTTTACTTTAGCTATGGTTTTAATGGCAGGAATGCGAGAGAATTTAGAATTCGCTGATGTTCCTGAACCACTACAAGGAGCTCCGATGACTTTACTTATAGCCGGTATGATGGCTATGGCATTTATGGGTTTTTCCGGTATGATTGCAATGTAATAGTAATTCCTTAATATGTTTGATTTCAATTAGGAATTACGATATAGTATTGATATATTTTGTAATTAATTCTAGCTTTCATCGTCAAACGGAGGTGAGATAATTAATGGATTATATGAGTTTGTTGAAAACAGCAGTGCCAAGTATGGCAATTTTAGGTGGAGTTTTTGCTGGTGGACTGACGATTGCCTCAGTAAAATTAGCTGTAGAAGTAGATCCTAGAATAGAAGATATTGAAGATGCTCTACCTGGTGCTAATTGCGGTGCTTGTGGAGAACCAGGTTGTGGTAGTTTTGCTGAAGCAGTAGTAGAAGGTAATGTGGAAGTGGACGGTTGTCCTGTTGGTGGTAGTGAAGTAGCTGACAAGATAGCAGAAATTATGGGAGCAAATACTGGTGATGATAGTGTTGGGAGTGTAGCTCGGATTTTATGTCATGGTGGTAATCAAGAAACATTCAAACGTTCACATTATCAAGGAATCCAAAGTTGTAAAGCATCTGATATTGCTAGCAATGGTAATAAATCTTGTGCATATGGATGTTTAGGTTTTGGTGATTGTGCAGCAATCTGTCCATTTGATGCGATTGAGATGAATGATAATGGCTTACCAGAGATTATTGATGAGAAATGTACTGGTTGTGGAAATTGTGTGGATGAATGTCCTAAAGAAATTATCACTTTGGCTCGTGAGGATAAAGAAGTGCATATTCAGTGTAGTTCGCATAATGAGGGAAAAAGTGTTAAAGAAGTATGTAAGGTAGGATGTATTGGCTGTGGGATTTGTGCTAAAAAGTGTCCTGTAGATGCTATAACTATGGAAAATAATTTAGCTGTTTTAGATTATAATGACTGTATTAATTGTGGGGCATGTGTTAAAGCTTGTCCAATGGATACTATTAATGTTATTGAAACAGATGCAGAATTGAAGAAGAAAAAGAAAGATAAGAAAGATAAGAAAAATAAGAAAAAAGATGATAGGCCTGATTTAAAAGTTGCTTCATCTGATGAAGATGAAGATGAAGATAAAACAGAAGATAAAACAGAAGATAAAACAGAAGATAAAACAGAAGATAAAACAGATGACGAATCTGCTGCAATAGATGAGAGTGGATGTAAAGTGAAAATTACTGAAGCCTGTGCAGGCTGTACTGTATGTGTGGAGGAATGTCCTGTAGAAGCTATTAGTGGTGAAGCAGGAGAAATTCATGAGATTAATCCAGAGGTCTGTGTTGAATGTGAAAATTGTGTGGATGCATGTCCGACAGAGGCAATAGAAGTAGATTAAAATAAAATTAAATTTAAAATTATTGAGAAAGAGACTTTGGTGACAAAGTCTCTTTTTTACATTTAATAATAATAAAAAGAAGTGAATTATTTCATAATTAAATTTTCAGTAAATTTAATCAATTTAGTATTTTGTGATATATTTTAATATATTTATCCATTTATATCATATACTAATAATATATGGTAATAAAAGGAGGTGAGATTTCAGGAGTAGGCGAGAAGTGATAAATAGGATGAAGTCTTATTAGGCAATGTTTAGAGGTATTAATGGTTTGGTTTTAATTTTTATTCTAAATATTTTTAAAATTCATTAAAAAGAGGGATTGTTATGATAAACTTATCAGCTGTAAAGAATAAGAACCAGGGATTTAAAGAGAAGATTGAAACAGAGAGTGGTCAAAGTATAAAAAGTTGTTATCAATGCGGTAAGTGTACTGGAGGATGTCCACTTAGTTATGCTATGGATTATGCTCCTAGACAGATCGTTCGTATGGTTCAATTGAATATGAAAGATAAAGTGTTAAACAATTCAACGATTTGGTTATGTGCTACCTGTTCTACTTGTACAGCTCGTTGCCCTCGAGAAGTAGACTTAGCTGCAATAATGGATTCATTAAGAATTGAAGCTAGACATGAAGGAGTAAAGCCAAAAGAAAAAAATGTTGCTTTATTTCATGATGTCTTTTTAAATTCAGTTAAGAAGGGCGGTAGAGTTTTCGAAATGGGTATGACTATAGAATACAATATGAAAAGCGGTAACTTAATGCAAGATGCTGAATTAGGTCTACCGATGTTTTTGAAGAATAAGATTAGTTTGACTCCAGATAAGATTAAAGGGATTAATGAAGTTCAAAAAATATTTAATAAGGTTAGACGAATGGAGGGTGATAAGTAATGAAGTACGCATACTATCCAGGGTGTTCTCTCCATTCAATGGCTGAAGAGTATAATATGGCTACTGAGTTAGTTATGGAAAAGTTGGATGTAGAGTTAAGAGAGATTCCTGATTGGAATTGCTGTGGATCTACTCCGGCTCATACTACTAGTCATTTGCTTCCTTTAGCTTTACCTGCTAGAAATTTAGCAATTGCTGAGAAGGAAGGACTTGATGTAGTAGCCCCATGTGCGGCTTGTTATAATAGATTTAAAGCAGCTAACAAAAAGCTTGCAGAAGATAGTGAATTAAAGAACACAGTTAATGATATCATTGAAATGGATTATGATGTTGATATTGAAGTTTTAAATTTAATTGAAGTATTTGAAGATGGAATCATAGATTTACTTAAACAGAAGGTTAGTAATGAGTTAAGTGATATTAAACCTGCTGTTTATTATGGATGTTTATTAACTAGACCTCCTGAGGTAACAGAGTTTGATGACACTGAAAATCCGCAGAGTATGGACCGACTAATGAAAGTAATTGGTACTCAACCAGTTGAATGGACTCACAAGGTTGAGTGTTGTGGCGGAAGTTTAGTAATGCCACGGGGTGAAATAGTATTAAAATTAAGTAGAGATATATTAAATGCTGCAAAAGAAGCAGGTGCTAATTGTATAGTAACTGCTTGTCCGTTATGTCATGCCAATTTAGATATGCGTCAAGAACAGATTAATGAGAAGTATGGTAATGACTTTAATATGCCTATATTCTACTTTACGCAGCTAATCGGTTTAGCTTTAGGCGTTAGTGCTAAAGAGCTAGGACTTAAGAGACACTTTGTTGAATCTGAAGAGTTATTAGGGTCACTAGTTGGATAAATTCTAAAAAGCAGGAGAGATGATTTATGAAACGAATAGGAGTATTTGTTTGTTGGTGTGGTTCTAATATAGCAGGTACAGTTGATGTAGAAAAAGTATCTGAAAGAATAGGAGAACTACCAAACGTTGTATATTCTTGTAACTATAAATATACTTGTTCAGAACCAGGACAGGAAGAAATTAAACAAGCTATTGAAGAGCATAATTTAAATCGAGTAGTAGTAGCTGCTTGTTCACCAAGAATGCACGAGCCTACTTTTAGAAAGACGATAGCTAGTGCTGGATTAAATCCATATACATTAGTAATGGCTAATTTACGAGAGCAATGTTCTTGGGTTCATCATGATGAAGATAAAGCTACTGATAAGGCAATAGCTTTAGTAAGAAGAGCAGTGCAAAAAACAGAATTTGCTATTCCATTACAGACAACTACTGCTGATGTAACCGGAAGGGCTATGGTGGTTGGAGGCGGTATTGCCGGTATCCAGGCTGCATTAGATTTAGCTGATTCCGGTCATGAAGTTGTAGTTGTGGAAAAAGAACCGACTGTTGGAGGTAAGATGGCACAGTTAGATAAGACATTTCCTACTTTAGACTGTTCCATCTGTATTTTAGCACCTAAGATGGTTGATGTATCAGGACATCCAAATATAACCTTATATGCTTATTCTGAAGTAGATAAGTTAGAAGGGTATGTAGGTAACTTCAAGGCTACTATTAAGAGAAAAGCTAGATCTGTAGATGAAGATAAATGTATGGGGTGCGGGATCTGTTGGGAAAAATGTCCAAGCTCAGTTGCTAATGAGTTTGATATGGCCTTAGGAGATAGATCAGCTATCTATATTCCATTTCCACAGTCGGTACCAAGTGTACCAGTAATTGATAGAGATAACTGCTTATACTTTAAGACAGGTAAATGTGGCGTTTGCCAGAAGCTATGTCCTAAAGATGCAGTCGATTTCGAACAAGAAGCTGAATTTGTAGAAGAAGAAATTGGAGCAGTAATAGTTGCTACAGGTTATGACCTTTATGATCCAACTGGATATCCAGAGTATAACTATGACAAGTATGATGATATAATTACTGGTTTACACTTAGAGAGATTAATGAATGCTTCTGGTCCAACAGGAGGAAAAGTCAAAAGGCTTTCTGATGAGAAGAAACCAGAGCATGTTACATTTATTCAATGTGTAGGTTCAAGAGATGGCCAAAAAGGTCATGAGTATTGTTCTGGAATCTGCTGTATGTATACTGCTAAACATGCTACATATCTTAAAGAACATTATGATATAGATTCTAGTGTATTTTATATGGATGTACGGGCTTTTAAGAAAGGTTATGAAGAGTTTTATAAAAGAACTGTTGATCAGTTTGAGGCAGATTATGTGCGAGGACGGGTTTCTAGAATATATAAACAAGGAGATAAATTAATTGTCAAAGGTGAAGATACAATGTTAGCTGAACAAGTTGTTTTAGAGACTGATATGGTTGTTTTAGCTACAGCAGTAGAAGCTAATTCAGATGCTCAGCAAGTAGCACAAATGATGGGGATTTCTTATGATGAGAATAGATTTATGACAGAAGCTCATCCTAAATTAAGGCCAGTAGAAACTAATGCTGCAGGTATCTTTTTAGCTGGAGCATGTCAAGGGCCTAAAGATATTCCAGAAACTGTAGCTCAAGCCAGTGGTGCAGCTGCTAAAGCGATTAATTTAATCTCCAAAGATGAAATTGAGAATGATCCAATGACTGCCGTATGTAATACTAGTAGATGTTCAGGTTGTTTACGTTGTGTACCGGTTTGTCCATACTCTGCAATTTCTGAAAAAGAAATTACAGAGCGAAATCATGGTAAAGAGGGTACTCGCATGGTAGTAGAAGTTAATGACAGTCTATGTGCTGGTTGTGGAACTTGTTCTGCTACTTGTAGACCTGGTGCCATGAACTTGAAAGGATTCTCTAATGAACAAATTCTGGCGGAGGTGGAAGCTATATGTCAATAAATCCAAAGCCTAATCAAGAAGATTGGGAGCCTGTAGTAGTGGCTTTTTGCTGTAATTGGTGTAGTTATACTGGAGCAGATTTAGCTGGTACTAGCAGACTAGAATATCCTTCTAATATACGAATTATTCGAGTGCCTTGTTCTGGACGTGTAAACCCACAATTCATATTAAAGGCTTTCCAAAAAGGTGCAGATGCATTGTTGGTGGCTGGCTGACATCCTGGTGACTGCCACTATGATAGTGGTAATTACTTTACTCGTAGGCGTTATTTAGTCATGAAACGTCTTCTAGAGTATGTTGGTTTTAATCCAGAACGTCTATATGTTAAGTGGATTTCAGGTTCTGAAGGACAGAAATTTGCTGATACTGCAACTGAAATTGTTGAAAATATCAAAAAATTAGGGCCGAATAAGAAAATGAGGGATATGCAATGAGTAAAGAGACGGAATTAGTGCGTAATAAAGCTAAAGAATTGTTAGACAATGATGAAGTAGAGTTAGTTCTTGGCTATAAAGAGGGAACTTACGCTTGTCGTACGACTCCTCTTTTTGCTGACACTGTAGAGAAGACAGAAAATCTGTTATGGAATCCTTTTTGTGTTAATAATTTACCTAAATTATTAACTAAAAAAGAAGATCATGATGAAGATAAGATAGCAGTTTTTGTTAAAGGTTGTGATTCTCGAGCAGTAGTTAGATTACTACAAGATAATCAAATTAAGCGGGAAGAATTGAAGGTAATAGGTCTTCCTTGTGCTGGAAATATAGATATTAATAAGATTAAAGGTAAGATTGATATTACGACTATTACTGAAGCAAAAGTAACTGATAGTGAAGTTATAGTTAAGACTGAAAGTGGAAGCGAAAACTTTTCTAGAGAAGAAGCATTACTTTCTAGATGCTTAGATTGTAGTTTTCCTAATCCAGTTATTGCTGATAATGTAATTGGTGATGAAGTTAATGAGTTACCACAAGATAAGGATAGGGACAAGGAGGTAGCAGAATTAGCAGAAAAATCAGCAGAAAAAAAGGATGAATTCTGGGGAGAACATTTTGATAGATGTATTAGATGTTATGCATGTCGAAATGTTTGTCCTGCTTGTACTTGTCGAGATTGTGTATTTGACCGAGATGAAAGATCTACTTGGTTGGCTAAAGGAAAGAGTCTTTCTGATAATGAAGCCTTTCATATCACACGTACTTTTCATGTAGCAGGAAGATGTATAGACTGTGGAGAATGTGAAAGAGTATGTCCAGTAGGGCTTCCAATTCAGAAGTTAAATCGAAAAGTAACTTTAGATATGGATGAATTATTTGGAATCAATGAAGTAGCTACTAATGAAGAGGAGATAGATAATCCGCCTCCTTTAGGTACATTCTTAACAGAAGACCCGGAGGAATTTATGTAAGAACTAAACAATTTAAAGGAGGTTTATTGATGACTGTTAAAGCACTTACTAAGGATAAGTTAAGTGATTTTTTAGATTCTTTAATGTTGGGTAAAAGAGTAATTGCCCCTGTAGAAGCTGAAGATGATGTTTTATTATTTAAGGATGTGGATTCAAGTGATAAGATAGCCTTTGAATATCAGAATACTGTAACGCCAGTCAAAGATTGGTTTTTTACACAAACTGAAGAATTATTTAAATTCAAAAATGAGATTACTGAGTTAGAGATTGAAGATTTGCCAGCAGCAGAGCAAGAGCATGTGGTGTTTGGAGCAAGGCCATGTGATTTAAAAAGCGTTGAATTATTAGACTTAGTTTTTGATGAGGATGGAAAATTTAGTGATTCATTCTATACAGATAAAAGGGAGATGACGACTATTATAGGGCTTTCTTGTCAAAAACCAGGGCCTTATTGTTTCTGTAATAGTTTAGAGGGACTTTCTCCAACTGAAGCTTGTAGTGCTGATATAATGTTAACTGAAATAGATAATGATTACTTAGTAGAAGTATTAACAGATAAAGGTGAAGAGTTAATTTCTAATAATAGTTCATATTTTAATGATAAGTATTCTGAATCTGATAAAGAAAAGAAGACTGAAGAGATGAATAATAAAATGAAGTTATCAGTAGAGATTGATAATATTAAGGCACGAATGGAAGAAGTATATATGGATGACTATTGGGAAGAGTTATCTTTGAAATGTTTGGGTTGTGGAGCATGTACTTATGTTTGTCCTACTTGTCACTGCTATGACATTAGAGATTATAGCAGAGGAACTGAAGGCATTAGATATCGTTGTTGGGATTCTTGTATGTTTCCTGATTTTACAGAAGCAGCAGGAGATCATAACCCACGTCCGACTAGGAGAGAAAGAGTTAGACAACGTTTCATGCATAAATTAAGATTCTTTGATGATCGTTATGGTGACGCAGGATGTGTAGGGTGTGGGCGTTGTATAGAGAAATGTCCAGTGAATTTGGATATTACTCAAGTCATTTCTGATGTAAAGGAGTTGGCATAGTTTATGTGTAATTGTGATAATCCATTAAGACCATATTCAGCGACGATTATCGATGTGAGAGATGAGTCAGCAGAAATAAAGACATTTAAAGTTGTGTTAGATGATGAAGAAATGATGGAAAACTTTAATCAAGAACCAGGACAATGTGCTCAACTTTCTATTATGGGTGTTGGAGAAGCTATGATTTCCATTACTTCTCCTCGGACTAGAAGTGAATATTTAGAATTCAGTATTGCAGCAGTAGGTAAATTAACTGATGTTATTCATGAATTTGAAGAAGGAGATAAAATAGCTTTACGAGGGCCATTAGGAAATAACTTTCCATATGAAGATATGAAAGGAAAAGATTTAGTATTTATTGCTGGAGGAATCGGTTTAGCTCCATTACGGTCTTTAATTAATTTTGTTTTTGATAATCGTGAAGATTATGGACATATAGATATCATTTATGGAGCTCGTTCTCCAGAACATTTATGTTTTAAAGATGAAATTTTTAATGTGTGGCCTGAAATTGATGATGTAGATGTTCACTTAACTGTTGATGATGCTGATGAAGATGATGATTGGGATGGAAGAACAGGATATGTTCCCGATTATTTAAAGGATATCGATCCTAATTCAGAAAATAAAATGACCGTTACTTGTGGTCCACCAATTATGATTAAATTTGTTTTAGAGGCACTACAGGAAATGGGTTTTGAAGATGAACAGATTATAACCACTTTAGAGTTAAATATGAAGTGTGGCATTGGTAAATGTGGTCGCTGCAATATAGGTAGTAAGTATGTCTGTCTTGATGGGCCAGTATTTGATTTAACAGAATTAAAAGAATTACCGATTGACAAGGAGTTTTAGTAATAAATTGAGAAGTAGTATTGATAAAGGGACTTTGATATCAAAGTCCCTTTTTATTTATTTAATGAATAGATATTTATTTTAAAAGATTATATTGGCACCAAGAAATAGCAGTTTACTGCTAAAATAAAAATAATTATATAAAAAATTAGAATAGAAGCAGGAAATTAGTGTTAAAATCAAGAATAAAATTAGATAGTGAATATATTCTTAAATTAGAATTAAATTATTTCATTAGAATTGGGAGTAGTATAATATTTAATGAAAGTATAATTCTGTTATTCTCAAAATTAAATTTACTATTATTAAGCATATAATATATGACATATATTATATATAGTTGCTATTATCAAATGATTAATTTATATTAAGTTTGATGGAGTACATCAAGACAAATAGATATCAAGAAAGGAGGAAAGTATTAATCTAGACGTTGGTTTAAATAAACAAGCAATGTTTTTAGTTAAAGGGGAATTAGTACTATTAAATATAATTCATAAATAGGAATTAATTGTAGGAAATTACGGACTGGGGTGTAAATAATGATTTTTAATAGTCAAGATAAAGAAAGTTATGTATATAAAATGTTTCAATCTATTGCCCCAACATATGATTTATTAAATAAGCTAATGTCATTTGGGCTTGATAAGTATTGGCGCTATTTTGTTGCCAAGCAAGCAGATTTAAAGCCAGGAAATAAAGTACTAGATGTAGGAGCAGGAACAGGTAGATTAAGTTTAGAGTTAGCTAGGTCTATGGATGATCAAGGTACTGTTGTTTGTATGGATTTTAGTGAGAATATGTTAAAGAAAGCAGAAAAAGATTTGGAAGATCATAAATACTATGATTCACTTGAGTTTAAAGTAGGTAATGCAATGAATATTCCGTTTTCTGATAATGAATTTGAAGTGGCAACTAATGCTTTAGTCCTAAGGAATGTTGAAGATATTTCAACAGTATTATCTGAAATGACAAGAGTTATAAAACCAGGAGGAAAGGTTATTTCTTTAGATTTAGCTAAACCTAAAGTAAAACTATTTAAATATATATATTACTTATATTTAAATAATATCGTACCATTATTAGGAAGAATTATCTATGGTAAGCGCGGGCCTTATGATTACTTACCTAAATCGTTAAAAGAATTTCCAAATCAAGATAAATTATCACAAATTCATAAAGATGTAGGGCTTATCAATGTACAATACTATGAATTAACTGGTGGAATTGTTGCTGTTCATGTTGGCGAGAAGCCCCACTAGTATGTTAGTTTTATATTAGAATTTTATTTAAGGTAGAGTGGGTGAGAGAATGATTAAATTAGAAATGATGCCATCACTTAACAAGGAGTTACAGAAAGTAGAGAATCAGTTACAAGAAATAACTGAAACAAAGTTTAATCTATTATATAGAATTTCAAATAGATTATTAGAAGCTGGTGGTAAAAGATTAAGGCCATTGATGGTTCTATTAACCGGAAAATTAAGTGAAGAATATTCAGTTGAGGAACTAACTTCTGCTGCAGCATCAGTCGAATTATTGCATATGGCAACATTAATTCATGATGATGTAATTGATAATTCTTTTCATCGCAGAGGAGAGAATACAGTTAATAGAGACTGGGGTAATAAGGTAGCAGTTTTAAGTGGAGATTTATTATATACTCAAGCATTAAAATTACTTCTGGAATATGAAGATAAGAGATTATTATCGTATATGTTAGATGTTGTGGGTTCAATTTGTGAGGGAGAAGCCAAGCAAGCTGTAACTAATCATGATTTAAACCAACAAATGAAAGATTATGTAGATAAAATCACAAAGAAAACAGCTCTTTTAATTGCAGCAAGTTGTAGATTAGGAGGTATGGTTTCAGGATTTACTCCTCAACAATTAGATTCCATTGAGAATTATGGTAAGAAAATCGGGATTGCTTTCCAAATTATCAATGATTTAAATGATATAGTTGCTGATAAAGAAGACTTAGGAAAGGAACCTGGAGATGATTTGCGACAAGGTACTTTAACTTTACCAGTACTTTATGCTTTGCGTGAATCTATAGAACAGGAATTTTTAGAAGAGGTAATTGTTAAGCATCAAAATTCTGACCAAGAGATTAAGAAAGCATTAGAGATTCTAAGAAATTCAGGGGCAGTAGAATATACTATTAAAATAAGTCAACAATACATTAATCAAGCCTTAGATTCTCTAAGTCCTTTTTCAGACTCACCAGCCAAGAGCTCATTACAGTTAATGGCACATACTGTAATCAACTCTTATAAGGGGATAAAACCATTAGAAACTGGGGTAACAATTTAAAATAGTAATTAGAAATTATTAGAAAGGGGATAAGTTATATGGCTATTAAAGATTATTTAAACTGGAAAGTAATTGTTGGTGTTTTTATTCTTTTAATCGTATTTAGTGTTGGGGCTATTGAATACACTTCAACACCACAATTTTGTAATTCTTGTCATGTGATGGATGAGGCTTATCAAACTTGGGAGAATACTACCCATAAGGATGTTAATTGCTTAAAATGTCATGCTGATTCAGGTATAATTGGAAAAGTTAAAGTTAAAATAGCAGGAACAAGACAGTTATATCAAGTAGTAACTAATAATGTACCAGAAGAGATTGTAGCTCATGTTCCAGATAAAAGATGTATTAAATGTCATAAAGATATTGGTCAAGTTTCTAAAGTGGAGAATATAAAGATACCACATGACAGTCATATGGAAAAAGATTTAGAGTGTGTTACATGTCATGAGGATGTAGTACATGCTGAGAGTTTAAAGGCATCAAAACCAAGTATGGATACTTGTGCTAAATGTCATGATGTTACGGATATAAATAATTGTGCACAGTGTCATTCTACAGATTAAAATTAAAACATTAAATACTATAGTAAAATAACATAATAATTATTGTCATATTTGATTGATGCTTGAAGAATATACAATTGTGACATAAAGGATTACTAGTTTTTTAAAAAACTAGTAATCCTTTATGCTGATTTATTACTCTACTAAGGAGGCCACCATTGTGACTATTGTAACTATGGGCTTAAATCATAAGACAGCTCCGGTGGAAATTAGAGAACAGATATCGTTTACTTCAAAAGAGAAAGATGCAGCCTTAGAAAGAATAGATGAAGATGATGAAATAGAAGAAGGAATAATTTTAGCTACTTGTAATCGGACTGAAGTTTATGTGGTAAGTTTGAAAAAAGAAGTAGGTATAAAATTCATTTTAAATCTTTTAAGTGAATTTTCTTCTCTATCTAAAGAGGAATTAGAAGAATATATGTATTATTATTTTGATTTGGGGGCTGTTACTCATTTATATCGTGTTGCTTCAGGATTAGATTCAATGGTATTAGGAGAAGCACAGATTTTAGGTCAAGTTAAAGATGCTTTTAATTTAGCCCGGGAAAAAGAAACTATAAGCACTATTCTTCATCAGTTATTTACTGATTCTTTAAAAGTAGGTAAAAGAGCAAGGCATGAAACAGCTATTAATGATAATGCTGCATCAGTTAGTTATGCAGCAGTTGAATTAGCTAATAAGATATTTGGTACTTTAGATGAAGAAGTTGTTTTAATTTTAGGGGCTGGAGAAATGAGTAAATTAACTTTAAAAAGCTTAGTTGATCATGGGGTTGATAAAGTTGTTGTGGCTAATCGAACCTTTTCTAAAGCGGTTAATTTAGCTGAGCAGTTTAATGGTCAAGCGATTAAATGGGAAGAAGTTGACAACTGGTTTAATAAAGTAGATATAGTTATTAGTTCTACTGGAGCTCCACACTATATAGTAAATTATGATATGGTTAAGGATATCTTAATTAAACGTAATGATAAACCTTTATTCTTTATAGATATTGCGGTACCGAGAGATATAGACCCTAATATTCATCAAATTGAAAATGTTTATGCGTATAATATTGATGACTTAGAATCAGTAGTTAATGCAAATTTAAAGAAAAGTGAAGCCTGTGTTTCATCTGTTAAAGAAATTATTGAAGAAGAAGTTAAAGATTTTAATACCTGGAGAAACTCTAGAGATGTAGTTCCAATTATTAAATCTTTAAGAAAACAAGCTGAGCAAATTAGGCAAAAAGAATTAGAAAGAGCCTTGGCAAAGATAGACGGTATCGATGAAGAAGATAAGAATATAATTAAAGGGTTAACTTATAAAATTATTAATAAATTATTGCATAAACCTACTGTTCAAGTTAAAGAGTTTGCTAATATTGAAAATGGCCAGTTGTATCTTCAAGCTGTTAATAAATTATTCGGTTTAAAGAATAATGAGGAGGATGAGTAAAATGGACTGGTCTCAAATATTATTTAAAATAACTTTAATAATTTATTTATTTAGTGGCGGATTTTATATTAAACGTGAATTCTTTTCCAATCCTAAAAGCCCAAATCATTGGACATCAAACCTTCTGTATGTTGGGATAGGAACTCATACTTTAAGTCTGTTAATTTTGATTTTACAAACAGGCTACTTACCTATAAAAAATTTCTATGAAACTCTTTTATTAATAACTTGGACTATAATTATTATTTATATGTTAATTGAATATCTATATAAGGTTAGAGTATTAGGAGCATTTATTATTCCCTTTAATTCATTAGTACTTTTATATGCTAGTTTTTTACCTAATGAAATAGATAATTTACCAGCAGAGATCCATAGCATATGGTTAGATATTCATACTTCAGCTATTTTCATTAGCTATGGTGTCTTTACTTTAGCTTTTTGTATAAGTGTTGCCTATCTTTTACAAGAGAAACAATTAAATGATAAAACACCATCTCGTTTTTATTATCGATTACCTTCACTCAATAAATTAGATAAGCTAAGCTATCAATTGATAATGATTGGTTTTCCATTATTAACGACTGGAATTATCACTGGTTCCCTATGGGCTAATCAAGTCTGGGGTATGTACTGGAATTGGAATGCTAAACAAGTGTGGACTGGGATAGTTTGGTTAATATATGCCATATATTTATATAATAGAGCCAGGAATAATTTGAGTAAAAAAAATAGTGCATATATTACTGTAATCGGATTTTTAACTATCTTAATTACTTATTTAGGATTAACTTTTATTTCATCCAGTTTGCATAATTTTACTTAATTAATTCAAAAAGGTATAATACTTCTTAAAAATGAATTATTAGTGAACTTTTGTACGGTTGCAAGGTTATATCTAATTTGTATAGAATATATTAATTATATTATAAAAAATTTAAGGGGGTAAAATATTGAGTCATTATCCAATAGCATTAAATTTAGATAATAAATCAATATTAGTAGTTGGTGGAGGGACTGTAGCTGAAAGAAAAGTAGGTGCTTTATTAGAGACAGGAGCAGATATTACAGTTGTCAGTCCAGAATTAACTCCTAAACTAGAGGAGCAAAAGGATCAGGATTTAATTTCTTGTGAGAGAAAGAACTATCAAACGGCTGATATTGAGGATGAATTCCTAGTAATAGGGGCTACAAATTCCCCCGATGTTAATAAACAAATAGCTGAAGATGCTTTTGCTAGAAATTTGTTAGTTAATATTGTTGACCAACCGGAGATATCAAACTTCAATGTACCAGCAGTAGTTAGGGAAGGTGCATTATGTTTAAGTATCTCTACGGGTGGGAAGAGCCCAGCGCTCTCTGGTAGAATTAGAAGGGAATTAGAAGAAGGTTTTGGAGTTGAATACGATCACTTCCTAGAACTAATGGGAGATTTAAGAGGAAAAATCATTGCTAAAGTTAATAAGGAAAGAGTTAGAAAACAAATTTTTAAAGATTTAGCCTATTCTAAAGCGATTAAATACATGCAAGAAGGAAGTTATCAACAAGCAATAGAAATAATCAATAATATCTTACCTAGTGAAATTAAAGTTGCATTGCTAGATGATCAAGATGATCAAGATGATCAAGATGATGATAAATTTAAAATCATTGAGGTAAAGGAGGCGAATAATGAAGAATAATAAAGTAATTATTGGAACTAGAAAAAGCCAACTGGCTGTTGGTCAGACACAATTAGTAGCAGATATGTTAGCTGATGCTTGGGCTGAATATGAATTTGAATTAAAAAAGATTGTAACTAAAGGTGATAAAATTTTAGATAAGCCTTTAGCTCAAGTAGGTGGTAAAGGCTTATTCATTAAAGAATTAGAAGTTTCACTTTTGGAGTCTAAAATAGATTTGGCAATACATAGCATGAAGGATATGCCAGCAGAATTACCAAATAATTTAGAAATTACAGCTATTCCTAAGCGGGTAAATCCTCGTGATGTTTTAATTTCTAATAATAATTTGTTAATTGATGAGTTACCTAAAGGGGCTAGAATTGGAACAGGTAGTTTGCGCCGAACTTCTCAATTGTTAAGTTATCGTTCTGATTTAGATATAGTTCCAATTAGAGGTAATATAGATACTAGAATAAAGAAATTACAGGATGAAGAATTAAATTTAGATGCCATTGTTTTAGCTGCTGCTGGTTTAATTAGAATGGGCTGGGAAGATAAGATTACTCAATATTTAGAACCTGATGTGATTTTACCAGCTGCTGGACAAGGTGCGTTGGCTATTGAAACTAGAGAAGATGATGAAAAGATTAAAGAGATTGTTTCAAGGATTGATGATCAAGAAACCAAGTATCGTTTAGAAGCAGAAAGAGCTTTTCTAGAATATTTAGAAGGTGACTGTCAAGTTCCTATTGGTGCTTTAGCTAAAGTTGAAGGAGATAACATCAATTTAGAAGGAATGGTAGCAACTTTAGATGGTAAAGAAACCTTACAGGCAACGATTTCAGGTATTGTGGATGAAGCAAGTGATCTAGGGGTTAAATTAGCTAAAGATTTAGCTAAGAAAGGTGCTCATCAAATATTAAAAAAAGCAAGACAGGAGACTGATAAATAATGAAGAAGGGAAAAGTCTTTTTAGTTGGTGCAGGCCCAGGAGATCCAAAGTTAATTACGGTCAAAGGGTTAGAAGCAATCAAAGATGCTGATGTATTAATTTATGATTATTTAGCTAACCCTCAATTATTAACTGAAGCATCTGAAGAAGTAGAGTTAATCTATGTAGGTAAGAAGGCTGGAGATCATACATATTCTCAAGGAAAGATTAATGATATAATAGTTCAAAAGGCTAAAGAAGGAAAAGTCATCACGAGACTTAAGGGGGGAGATCCTTTTATCTTTGGTCGAGGAGGAGAAGAAGCAGAATATTTACGAGAGCATGGAGTTGAATTTGAAATTGTACCAGGAATTACTTCTCCAATAGCTGTTCCAGCTTATGCAGGAATTCCTCTAACACATCGAGATTTTAATTCGTCAGTAGCTTTTGTAACCGGTCATGAAGATCCTACTAAAGATGAATCAAATATTGATTGGGAAAAGTTATCTACTGCTACAGGAACAATTGTTTTCTTAATGGGAGTTGGAAACTTACCTAATATTGTTAAGCAGTTAAAGAAGCATGGGCGTGATCCTGAAACTTCAGTAGCTTTAATTCGTTGGGGGACTAGACCAGAACAAGAGACAGTAGTTGGTAATTTGAATACTATAGTGAAAAAAGTAAAGGAAGCAGAATTAAAGCCGCCTGCTATTACTTTAGTTGGTGATGTGGTTGAATTAAGAGAGAGATTACAATGGTTTGATAATAAAGATTTATTCGGTAAGCGGATCTTAGTAACTAGATCTAGAAAACAAGCTAGTAGGCTTTCTAAGAAATTATACGAATTAGGAGCGGATCCAGTAGAATGTCCAGCGATTAAAATTGTTCCTCCAGAAGATTTTAAATCATTGGATAAAAAGTTATTAAAAGCTGATGAGTATGATTGGGTGGTCTTTACTAGTGTTAATGGAGTTAAAGGAGTTATAAACAGATTAAAAGAGTTAAATAAAGATGTACGGGCATTTGGTAATGCTAAAATCTGTGCCATTGGTTCAAAGACTGCTGAAGAACTAGAAAAATCCGGATTGAAAGTAGATTATGTTCCAGAAAAATATGTAGCTGAGTCTATTGTAGAAGGTTTAGATGAAGATCTTTCTAACCAGAAATTCTTACTACCAAGAGCAAATATTGCTCGGGATGCATTGCCAGCAGGATTAAAAGAAAAAGGTGCTAAAGTTGATAATGTAGTAGCTTATAAAACTATTACGGGTGAAGGTAATAAGGAAGCATTAAAATTAATAAATGAAGAAGAAGTAGATATTATAACTTTTACTAGTTCATCTACAGTTAGAAATTTTGTTAAAATGTTAGGTGATCGTGATCATGAAGAATTATTGGCTGACGTAACTATTGCTTGTATTGGTCCTATTACTGCAGATACTGCTGGAGATTTAGGATTAGATGTAGATATAATTGCTGAAGAATATACGATAGATGGTCTGGTAGATGCTTTGTTAAAGTATGTAAAATAAATTTATTTAAAATTAATAAAGGTGGGATAAATTATGATTGGTGTTTCAAAACTATTAGGTGGCGCAAAACAATACGGTGATAAATTAAGATATAGCCGTAAGTCAAAAGGGCAAAAACATGGTACTAGAGAAGGAAGCGGTCCGATTGTGGTCTGGAATATGACTAGAACTTGTAATTTAAGTTGTACCCACTGTTATTCAGATTCAGATTATCAACAATATGATGGTGAGTTAACAACTAAAGAAGCTAAGAAATTTATTGATGACTTAGCAGATTTTAATGTACCAGTATTATTATTTTCTGGTGGGGAACCATTAATTCGTGATGATATTTTCGAATTAGCAGAGTATACTGCTGAGAAAGGAATTAGACCTACTATCTCTACTAATGGAACATTGATTACTAAAGAAGTTGCTCAAAGACTTAAAAATATAGGAGTAGGTTATGTTGGTATTAGTCTTGATGGAATGCCAGAAACAAATGATAAATTTAGAGGTAAAGATGGAGCTTTTGATAAAGCTTTAGAAGGAATGCATAATTGTTTAGAGATTGACCAAAGAGTAGGCTTAAGATTTACTATTAATCGTCATAATTATAAGGATTTAAATGATATTTTTGATTTAATTGAAGAAGAGAATATTCCTCGGGCTTGTTTCTATCATTTAGTTTATTCTGGTCGTGGAAGTGAAATGGTTAAGGAAGATATTTCTTTAGAAGAGTCTAGAAAAGTAATGGATCTAATTATCGATAGGACTATGGACTTTTTAGATCGAGGTTTGGACAAAGAAATTTTAACTGTAGACAACCATGCTGACGGAATTTATTTATATTTAAGAATGAAGGAAGAATATCCTGAAAAAGCAGAAGAAGTTTGGGAGCTATTGAGTAGAAACGGTGGAAATAGAACAGGGATTGCGATTGCTAATGTAAATTGGATTGGGGATGTACATCCTGATCAATTTACTCAAAACCATACTTTTGGTAATGTTCGTGAACGTAAATTTAGTGAAATTTGGACTGACACTTCTAAGAATGAAATCTTAGCAGGTTTAAAGGATAGGAAGCCATTATTAAAAGGACGTTGTGCTAAATGTAAGTGGTTGGAAGTATGTAATGGTAACTTTAGATCAAGAGCTGAAGCAATACATGATGACTTTTGGCATGAAGATCCTGCTTGTTATTTAACCGATGAAGAGATTGGTTTAGAATAATAAGTTGTAGACGTAAGCTATAATTTGTAAGTGATGATCAGTAACAGAGGAGTGTGAAAAGTATGTTCCCAGATTTAATTAAAAGACCACGAAGAATAAGAAATAGTAATATTCGAGATTTAGTTAAGGAATCACAGCTGAGTGTTGATGATTTAATCTATCCGCTATTTGTAGTACATGGAGAAGGAATTAAAGAAGAAATTCCATCAATGCCAGGTAATTATCATTGGTCTTTAGATTTAGTTATGGATGAGATAGAGGAGTTAGTTGATTTAGGGATTAAAGCTGTAATTTTATTTGGAATTCCTGAATCAAAAGATCCTCAAGGTTCTAATGCTTGGGCTGAAGAAGGAATAGTACAGCAGGCTTGTCAAAAGATTAAAGAAAAGTACCCAGAATTATTAGTTATCACTGATGTATGTCTCTGTCAATACACAGATCATGGTCATTGTGGTATATTAGAAGATGGGAAAGTCAAGAATGATCCAACATTAGAATTATTAGCACAGACAGCAGTCTCTCACGCTAGAGCAGGTGCTGATATGGTAGCTCCTTCTGATATGATGGATGGCAGAGTAGGAGCTATTCGTCAGGGATTAGATGAGAATGGATTTGAAGATGTATCAATTATGGCTTATTCAGCTAAATATGCTTCTAGTTTTTATGGACCATTTAGAGATGCAGCCCATTCTGCTCCACAGGAAGGTGACCGTCGTTCTTATCAAATGGATCCAGCAAATAGTAGAGAAGCTATAAAAGAGACTGCCTTGGATATAGAAGAAGGTGCAGATATTGTAATGGTTAAACCTGCTTTATCATATTTAGATATTATTAAAGAGATTAAAGAAGAATTTAATTATCCAGTAGCAGCTTATAATGTTAGTGGTGAATTTTCATTAATTAAAGCAGCAACCGAAAAAGGTTGGGTTAATGAAAAAGAAATAGTTTTAGAGATGTTGTTAAGTATGAAGCGGGCTGGAACAGATTTAATTCTGACTTATTTTGCTAAAGATGTAGCAGAATGGTTAAGGGAGGAATAAGATAATGATTATTTCTTGGAATACTACTAAAGAATGTAATTTATACTGTAAACATTGTTATAGAGAATCAGGACCTGAAGCAAAACAAAATGATGAATTAACTACTGAAGAAGGTAAGAAAATGTTAGATGAGATTGCTAAAGCTGGTTTTAAAATTATGATTTTTAGTGGTGGGGAGCCTTTATTACGGGATGATATTTATGAATTAGTTGAACATGCTGCTAGTTTAGGAATGCGGCCTGTATTTGGTTCTAATGGAATGTATATTACTAAAGAGGTTGCTAAGAAATTAAAAAATGCTGGAACTGCCGGTATGGGGATTAGTCTTGACAGTGTTGATCCTAAAATACATGATGAATTTAGACAATTTGAGGGTGCTTGGGAAAAAGCAGTAGAAGGAATTAAGAATTGTATTGAAGTAGGAATTTCAGTGCAGATTAATACTACTATTACCGATGTTAATTATGATGAATTTGAAGAGATTACTGATTTTGTAATAGATTTAGGTGTTAAAGCTCATCATCCTTTCTTCTTAGTGCCAACTGGAAGAGGAAAGGAAATCGAAAGGGATTCGGTTAGAGCTAAACGTTACCATAATATGATTGATCGGATTTTAGAAAAGCAGCAGGAAGTCGATATTGAATTAAAGCCGACTTGTGCCCCGCAGTTTATGCCAGCAGCTAAAGAAAAAGATATGGACATGCGATTTACTCGTGGTTGTTTAGCAGGTACAGATTATTGTTGTATTCTACCTAACGGAGAGGTTCATATCTGTCCTTATCTTCCAGTAGAAGTAGGGAATGTCAAAGATACTCCTTTTGATGAAATTTGGGAGGATGCTGAAATCTTTAATGAATTAAGGACTATGGATTATAGTGGTAGTTGTGGAAGCTGTGGACATACTGATATCTGTGGCGGCTGTAGAGCTAGAGCCTATTACTATTCAGATGGTGATTATATGGCCGGAGAACCTTGGTGTCATAGAGGTGGATGTGCATGAAAAAAGAACTAGACCAAATAGATAAAGAATTACTAAATATTACTCAACGCAACTTTCCATTAATAGCTAATCCTTACGAAGAGATTGGTAGCAGATTAGATATCAGTGGTGAAGAAGTAATTGAAAGATTAAAGAATTTAAAAGAGACAGGATACATTAGAAGATTAGGTGGAATCTTCAGTTCAAAAAAATTAGGATATGTCAGTACTTTAGTAGCTGCTAAAGTAGAAGAAGATAAATATTATGATGTAGCTGAGATGATTAATGAGTATCACGGTGTAACTCACAATTATCGTAGAAACCATAAATTTAATCTCTGGTTTACTTTAATTGCTCCTTCTGAGGAAGAATTAGAAAAGCAATTTAATGAAATTTCAGATTTAACAGGGATTAAAACCTTAAGAAATTTGCCTGCAACTCGATTCTTTAAATTAGGTGTTAATCTTAATATGAAAGAGGATCAATCAGAAAAGGAGGTTTCATAATGCCTGTTGAAATTGATGAAATAGATAAAATAGATAAAGCAATTATTAGAGAAGTTCAAGAAGATTTATCATTAGAAGCAAGACCATATAGAAAAATTGCAGAGAAGATAGGAATAACAGAGGATGAACTCTTAACTAGATTAAATAGATTAGATGAAGAAGGTAAATTGCGTCGCATGGGGGTCATTCTTCACCATCGTGAATCAGGTTATTCCTTTAATGGTATGGGTGCTTGGATAATACCAGAAGAAAAGCGAGAAGAAATAGGTAAATTAATGGCGACTTATGATGAAATTAGCCATGTTTATGAGAGGCCAACTTATCCTGATTGGCCTTATAGTTTATTTAGTATGATTCATGGTCGAAGTAAAGAAGATGTAGAAAGAGTAGCAAAAGATATTTCTAAAAAGACAGGAATTGAAGAATATACTATTTTATATAGCACTGAGCAATTAAAGAAAGTGAGTATGAAATACTTTCGTGAGGAAGAATAATTAAATAAGTTGTTATTAATAACTTTTGGAGGTGAAGATTACATAAATTATGAGTTTAGACAGAAAGAAATCAAATGAATTATTTCAGGAAGCAAAAGAAGTAATTCCTGGTGGAGTTAATAGCCCAGTACGTGCTTTTAGTTCGGTAGGGGCTGAACCGCTTTTCATTGAAGAAGCTGAAGGTTCTAAAATGTATGATGCCGATGGGAATGAGTATATTGATTATGTAGGTTCTTGGGGACCGATGATTGTAGGTCACTCTCATCCTAAAGTAACAGAAGCTATACAAGGAGCGGTGGCTAAAGGTTCTAGTTTTGGGACACCAACTACATTAGAGACTGAAATGGCTAAATTAGTAGTAGAAGCTGTGCCGTCAATTGAAAAAGTAAGAATGGTCAATTCCGGTACTGAAGCTACTATGAGTGCTTTAAGGTTAGCAAGAGGATATACTGGTAAAGATAAAATTATAAAATTGACTGGTTGCTATCATGGGCATGGAGATAGCTTATTAATTAATGCAGGTTCTGGAGTGACAACTCTAGGGATTCCAGGTAGTCCTGGTGTTCCGGAGAAGATTGCTAAGGAGACTATAGCTGCACCTTATAATGATTTAGATGCAGTTAAAGATATTTTTGACAAATATGGTGACGATATTGCAGCAATTATTTTGGAACCAGTAACCGGTAATATGGGAGTTATTAGACCTAAAAAAGGATATTTAGAAGGTTTAAGAAAGGTTACCAATGAATATGAGTCGCTATTAATCTTTGATGAAGTAATGACCGGTTTTAGAGTGGCTTACGGCGGTGTACAAGAGAAGTATGGAGTAACACCTGACTTAACCTGTCTAGGTAAAATAATTGGCGGAGGATTGCCAGTAGGTGCTTATGGAGGAAAAGAAGAAATCATGAATCATATTGCGCCAGATGGTCCAGTCTATCAAGCTGGAACTTTATCTGGGAATCCATTAGCTATGACAGCAGGGATCGAAACTTTAAAACTTTTAGGAGAACCAGGAGTTTATGAACAGTTAGAAGAAAAGTCAGCTAAGTTGAATGAAGGAATTAAAGATAATTTAGAGAAGTTAGGACTTAATTGTTATCAATCCAGAGAAGGAGCTATGTTTAGTCTCTTCTTTAATGAAAATCCAGTAGTAGATTATGCTACTGCCCAAGAATGTGATACTGATTCATTTGCTATTTATTTTAGAAAAATGTTAGAGCAAGGTATTTACTTGGGATGTTCACAATTTGAAGCAGCATTCATGTCCTTAGCTCATACTGATAAGGATATTCAAAAGACTATTGAAGCTAATTATAATGCTTTAAAGGCAGTAAAAGAAAATTTATAAAATTTAAGTAGCAGGGCTATTATTGTTCTGCTACTTTTTTCATTTCCCAAGCAATGAAACACACTTTTCCTATTAGTATCATATTATAGATAATGAGATAAAGACCTATAAAGGAGGTACTTAGCTTGGGAGTAGGAACCTTAGTTTTACTAGCTGTATTAGTTAGTATAGATAGCTTTTATAGTGGACTGGTATATAAAAAAGAGTGTGGGGAGATAGAGTATTCTAATTTATTAATTATACTTGGATATATTATTATATTAATTACTATTACTACTCTTTTAGGAAGATTAACTTTCATCTTAGCAGGAACAGAGATTTCTAAATTAATTAGTGTCTTACTATTAGGAGCAATCAGCTTATTATTCTATATAATTATGAAAGACCCAAATAAAACATACGTTGTTAATAATAAATTTAAAAGAATAAAGGTTATAGAGGATAGATTGAGTGTAGGAGATGTAGAAGAGGATAAAATGGCTATTTTAATAAAATTAGGGATTATTACTAGTGTTGATGTAGCTGTTGTCAGTTTTATAGCAGCAACTATAACTAATCAACTTTTATTAATTATAATTATTTTTAGTTTTGTAGATTTATTTTCTATCAAAGCTGGTAACCTAATTTCGATAGAATAGATTTATTATGAAATCAGTGTCAGGGTAAGAGTGGAATTACACTGACACTGAAAATAATATAGTTTTATTGGTTGCTTTCGGGATTATACCAACCGCGTTGTTGCATAGCATTAAAGATCTGTTCTGCATGCTGTTGTTCTTCTTTTTAACACACATTTCCTCATGTTTTTTAGCATCTTGTAGATAACTTTTTTCTTTGCTTGTTAGTTGCATTTAATTTCCCTCCTCATTTAATATTTACTATCTCCATAATAAAGTCAGGTATACAGGAAAGATATAGTTATTAGGGGTGCATTGTATAATTAAATGCACGGGCTAATAAAAAAATGACACATACTTGTTCCTCTGATAAAATGTTAAGTAACCACACTTAAACATTAAGGAGGCACAAATATGCGTCAAAGTAATTATATCATAGAAAGAGAAAAAGGGAAACATTTAAAACTAGGAGCTCGTAAGATTATTGCTCATTTATATAATAAGCAAAATAAAAATTATAGTGAAATAGCCCGAGAAATGAACTGTCATAGGACAACAATAAGCCGAGAAATAAAAAAGGGTTTAACTACTTTTAAAAACGCAGATTGGTCTGATA